>WLIH01000113.1 GCA_009702305.1 Actinomycetota bacterium
CGACCGCGCAGCCGGTGTCGTTGTGGCAGTGGATGCCGACCCGCACACCGGTGGTCTCGATGACGTCGTGCACGACGTCGGAGACCCACGGCGGGAGCATGCCGCCGTTGGTGTCGCACAGGGCGATCACCTCGGCTCCGGCGTCGTACGCCGTGCGCAGCACCTCGAGGGCGTAGTCGCGGATGCGGCGGTAGCCGTCGAAGAAGTGCTCGGCGTCGAGGAAGACCTGCTGCCCCTCGGCGCGCAGGTGGGTGACGGTGTCGCGGATCATCTCGAGGTTCTCCGCGAGGGTGGTGCGCAGCGCGAGCTCGACGTGCCGATCGTGCGCCTTCGCGACGAGGGTGACGACGCCGGCGCCGCTGTCGCGCAGCGCGGCGACCTGCGGGTCGTCGCCGGCGCGCACGCCGGCCTTGCGGGTCGCGCCGAAGGCCGCGAGGCGCGCGTGCTTGAGATCCAGCTCGGAGGCGGCGCGCCGGAAGAACTCGGTGTCCTTCGGGTTCGCGCCCGGCCACCCGCCCTCGATGAAGCCCACGCCGAGACCGTCGAGCTGACGCGCCACCGCCAGCTTGTCGGCGACCGAGAGCGTCAGTCCCTCCTGCTGCGCGCCGTCGCGCCGGGTCGTGTCGTAGACGTGGAACGAGCCGTGGAGGTCCAGGGGGTGCGGGCTGCTTCTCTCGGACGGGGACACAAAAAAACCTCTCGCGAACGAGAGGTGGCGCGACGAGCGGGGCTCGGCGCGCTAGGCAATGATGATCAGGCAGGAGTGCTGCACGTCACTGATGATGCCACGCTCAGTGGCCGACCGTCAGGCGCTGCCCGCTCAGTGGACGCTCCTGCCACGGCGTCCAGCTGGTGCCCTCGGTGCGCACCGCGAGCGCGGCGAGCCCCGACAGCAGCACCACGGCGGCGACCGCGGCGAACCATCGTCCCGGCTCGCGCGAGAGCGGGTGCACCGCACGAGCCAGCGGGGAGCGCACTCGCGAGCCGCCCGGCCCGGCCCACAGCGACAACGACAGCACCAGGCCGCTGACGACCAGGGTCAGCGTGAGCCCCGCGGCGACGGCGTAGCAGAGCAGCGCCCCGGCGGCCGCGAGCCCGACACTCCACGTGATCAGCATCAGCGTCGCCGGGATCGAGCGCACCAGGTCCCAGGGCGCGCCGAGCAGGAACTGCGCGCCGTCGTACCACCGACGACCGCGCAGCCGACGTCGGTCTCCAGCGGCGCTAGCCGCGAGCGAGCCGCTGCGCAGGATCCACACCACCAGGCAGACCAGGGTCAGCACCGGCCAGGGGTACGCCGCGATCCCGGCACCGACCAGCAGGGCGGTCGCGACCAGGAGCACGCCGCGACGCAGCCGCTCGAGCACGGGCACCGGCTCAGGGACCGGCGCGGACGACCCGTCGCCGGCCCACGGGTCGTGCTGGTCCCACAGCGGTCGGGTCCCAGGGTCGGACATCGGGTCGGGCATCGGGTCGAAGCGCGTCGGCAGCACCCGGGTCTCGGGACGTCCCGGCGCGGGGGCGGCACCGAGGTGCTCGGTCGTGCGCTCGCGGGCGTCGTGGTGCAGAGCCGCGAGCGGCACGGTGTGCTCCAGCACCGGCTGTGGCAGGTCGGGTCGGGTGGTCTGCGGTCGCAGCCAGGCCAGCACCTGGTCGAGCCGCGGACGCCGCGCCGGATCGGGGTCGAGCGCGGCCTCGACGACCCGAGCGAGGTCGCCGTGCAGACCCGAGAGGTCGTGCTCGCCGCGGCGCACGCGATCCATGATCGCCATCGACGGCCCTCGGCCGAACGGCGCGCGTCCGGTGCCGGCGTACGCCACGGTGGCGGCCCAGGAGTGCACGTCGGAGGCGGTGGTGGCGTCGTCGCCGTAGAGGATCTCGGGGGCGAGGTAGCCCGGGGTGCCGAGCAGCCACCCGGTGTGGGTGAGGCGAGGGTCGTCGGCCACCCTGGCCAGACCGAAGTCGATGACGATCGGGGTGCGTCCCTCCATCAGGACGTTGGACGGCTTCACGTCGCGGTGCAGCACGCCGACCTCGTGGATCGAGGCGACGCCCTCCGCGAGGCAGGCGGCGAACCACACCAGGTCCTCGCCCTGGATCGGCCCCTCCTCCACCACGTGGTCGTGCAGCGAGAGCCCGGGGACGTAGCGGGTGGCGACGTAGGGCACCGCCGCCCACGGGTCGGCGTCGACGATCTCGGCGACCCAGCGGCTGCGGATGCGCGACAGCGACGACACCTCGCGAGCCAGGCGGGCCCGGGCCTCGTCGTCGCCGACGATGTGCTGGCGCAGCACCTTGAGCGCGACCCGCTCGCCACCGTCGCGGCGCGCCAGGTGGACCACACCCATGCCGCCCTCACCGAGGCGTGAGAGCAGGGTGTAGCCACCGACGTCCACGGGCGCAGCCTGCGCCCGACCCGCGCGCGCGTCGCTCCCCTGACTGCTCACCCGCCGAGGCTACCCGCGCGTGCCGCCGCTCGGCGGCGGGCACGCGGGAGGGACCCACACCGACACGCCAGCCCACTTAGGCTAACCTTCTTTAGGTAAGCCTAACTTCGATCGGAGGCGCGCTGGTGACGACCACCGCACCCATCCCAGCCCCCACCGCTGCTCCGCCGCGACCATCGCTGGTCCGTCGGGGCTCGCCGCTGGGACTGCTCGTGCTGGTCGGGCTGCTGCTGCTCGCCGCCGCACTGAGCCTCGCGATCGGCAGCCGCAGCATCCCGCTCGGCACCGTGATCGACGTGCTGCTGCACGACGACGGGAGCGACGCGAGCACGATCATCCGCGAGCTGCGGGTGCCGCGCACCGCCCTCGCGATCTCGGTCGGCGCCGCCCTCGGCATCTCCGGCGCGCTGATGCAGGGCCACACCCGCAACCCGCTCGCCGAGCCGGGCCTGCTCGGCGTCCAGGCAGGCGCCTCGCTCGCCGTGGTCATCGGCATCTACGCCTTCGGCGTCACCAACCTGTCCGGCTACGCGTGGTTCTCCCTCGCCGGCGCCGGCCTGGCGAGCGCGGCGGTCTTCGCGATCGGGTCGACGCGAGGCGGTCCGGACCCGGTCTCGCTCGTCCTCGCCGGCACCGCCGTGACCGCCCTGCTCGGCTCGTTCACCCAGGCCATCGTGCTGCGCAGCCAGGAGACCCTGGACGAGTACCGCTTCTGGGTCGTCGGCTCCGCCGCCGGTCGCGAGATCGAGGTGTTCTGGCAGGTGCTGCCGTTCTTGCTGATCGGGCTCCTGATGGCCGCGATCAGTGCCCCCGGGCTCAACCTGCTCCAGCTCGGCGACGACGTGGCCTCCTCGCTCGGCATGCACCCGCTGCGGCACAAGGTCCTCGGCCTGGTCACGGTGATGCTGCTCTCCGGCGCCGCGACGGCCGCCTGCGGTCCGATCGTCTTCGTCGGTCTCGTCGTGCCCCATGTCGCGCGCTACTTCGCCGGTGTCGACTACCGGTGGATCGTGCCGTACTCCGGCCTGGTCGGCGGCCTCTTCGTCGTCCTCGCCGACGTGCTCGGCCGACTGATCGTGCGCCCGGGCGAGCTGCAGGTCGGCATCGTGATGGCGCTGGTGGGCGGACCGATCTTCGTCTACCTGGTGCGCCGGACCCGGATGGTGAAGCTGTGAGCCTCGATTCCCCGCCGCGCGTCGAGCGCGCCGCCACCCGCGTCGCCGGCGCGCCGTTGCGCGTGGGTCGCGCGTCGTGGCTGGTGCCGCTGCGTGCCGGTGCCGTCACCCTCGTCTCGCTGGCGGTCCTGCTCGCCCTGGTCGCGGTCGACCTCTCCAACGGCGACTTCAAGATCCCGGTCAGCGACGTGGTCAGCACCCTGCTCGGGGGCGGCGACGCGGGCCAGCGGTTCATCGTGATCGACCTGCGGCTGCCGCAGACCATGGTCGCCGTGCTCGCCGGCGCCTGCCTGGGACTGGCCGGTGCCCTGACGCAGACCTTCGCCCGCAATCCGCTGGCCAGCCCCGACATCCTCGGCGTCACCGACGGCGCCGCCCTCGGTGCGGTGGCGGTCATCGTGATCGCCGGCGGCAGCGGGTACGGCGGCGGGTTGGTCGCGGGTCAGCTGCAGCAGGTCGGCCTGCCGATCGCGGCATTCGTCGGCGGCTTCGGCACCGCACTGGTGCTCTACGTCTTGTCGTGGCGACGCGGCATCGACGGTCAGCGCCTGGTGCTCATCGGCATCGGCGTCGGCGCCGCGATGGCCGCCCTGACCTCGTGGCTGCTGGTGCGCGCGCGCATCCAGGACGCCGCCAGCGCGCAGGTCTGGCTCAACGGCTCGCTCAGCGGGCGCGGCTGGGACCAGGCCCGGCCGATGCTGATCGCCCTCGCGATCCTGGTGCCGTTGAGCCTGATGCTGGTGCGCACGCTGAACACGCTGCAGCTCGGCGATGACTCCGCCCGCGGGCTCGGGGTCGGCCTGCAACGCTCTCAGCTGTTGACCCTGCTCACCGCCGTCGCGCTGGCGGCGATCGCCGTCTCGGCAGTCGGACCGCTCGACTTCGTCGCGTTCGCCGTCCCGCAGATCGCCCTGCGCCTCACCGGTGGCAGCCGCCCGCCGTTGCTGGCCTCGATGGTGCTCGGCGGCGTGCTGGTCGTCGGCGCCAACCTGATCACCCGCGTCGTGCTCCCCTTCGCCGTGCCGGCCGGCCTGGTGACGGCGGCCATCGGCGCGCCGTACCTCATCTGGCTCCTGCTCCGCTCCAACCGGAAGGTCTCCGCATGACAACCCTCTCCGCCCAGTCCGTGACGGTCGGGTACGGCGACGCGCCGGTCGTGAGCGACCTGTCGTTCGAGGTGCCGCCGGGCCAGGTCACCTCGATCATCGGCCCCAACGGCTGCGGCAAGTCGACCCTGCTGCGCACCATGGCCCGGCTCCTCAAGCCGACCTCGGGCAGGGTGCTCCTCGACGGCCGGCCGATCAGCGAGGTCGGCACCCGCGAGATCGCGCAACGGATGGCGCTGCTGCCGCAGAGCCCGCTGGCCCCCGACGGTCTCGTCGTGCGCGACCTGGTCGGGCGCGGTCGCCACCCGCACCAGCGCTGGTTCGCCCAGTGGTCGCGCGAGGACGAGGCGATCGTCGAGGCGGCGCTGGCGATGACCGACACCACCGCCCTGCGGGACCGACCGATCGACCAGCTCTCGGGCGGTCAGCGCCAGCGCGCGTGGATCGCGATGACCCTGGCGCAGGACACCGACCTGATGCTCCTCGACGAGCCCACGACGTACCTCGACCTCGCCCACCAGGTCGAGGTGCTCGACCTGGTCACCCGCCTCAACCGCGAGCGCGGTCGCACCGTCGTGATGGTCCTGCACGACCTCAACCTCGCTGCCCGCTACAGCGACGTGATCGTCGTGATGAAGTCCGGCGCGATCATCGCCCAGGGCTCGCCGAGCGACGTCTTCACCCCCGACATGCTCAGCGCCGTCTTCGGGCTCGACGCCGACGTGATCCCCGACCCCCGCACCGGCCTGCCGATCGTCGTCCCCACCTCATCGGCCGCCCGGGTGATGGCGTCCGACCTCCCCGCCCTCGCTCCGCCCGTCCGGTAGTCCGACACGTGAGCGCCCTTCCGAGTCGATCGGAAGGGCGTTCAGGTGTCGGACAATCCCGGTGCGGCTCGGTAGATCAGCCCTTCTCGGCCGGCACCTCGGTGGCGGGGTCGCCGTCGGAGGCGGCCACGAGCTGCGGCACGTAGCGGTCGAGCAGGTACGGCAGGCTCAGCGGGGTCACGAAGCTGTGCGCGACGTAGTAGGAGCCGTTGTCCTCCTCGTTGAGGTCGAACCAGCGACCCTCCTCGTAGGCCGTCGTGCCCTGGAAGATCTTCTCGACCTGCTTGTCGCCACCCAGGTCGAGCCAGACGGCGACGCCGATGTCGTTGAGGTCGGTGGTGCGCTCCGAGCTGAGCGACACCCCGAACTCGCTGTCGTCGGCCTCGGTGATCAGCGGCGGCAGGTCGAAGCCGAGGTCGACGAGCAGGCGCGAGCGCGGGTCCTCGGGGCCGTAGAGGAACAGGCCCTCGTACGGCGTGATGGTCGCCGCGGTCTGGCCCTGGAACTCCGGGTGCGCGGCCGCCTCGTCGGCGATGCGCTGCTTGACCGTGTCGATGATCTCCTGTGCGGCCGCCGGCTTGCCGATCGCGGTGCCGATGCGCAGCGCTGCCTCGTCCCACGGCGTGCCGTAGTCGGCGTAGTCACCCGACTGCGCGACCACCTTGGCGATGCCGGAGAGGGTCTTGTAGTCCTGCTCGGTCAGGCCGCTGTACTGGCCGATGATTAGGTCCGGCGCGAGCGCGGCGATCTTCTCGATCTGCAAGCCGTCGGCGTCCTCGAGCAGCTCCGGCAGATCGGCGTCGCCCAGCGCCTCGGTGGCCCAGGGGTAGATGCCCTGCAGCTCCTTGTCTCCGAACCAGTAGGTCACCCCGACCGGCACCAGACCGAGCGCCAGCAGCGCGTCCTGGTCGGTCAGGCCGATGCAGACGACCCGCTTCGGCGCGGACTCGAGGGTGGTCTCGCCGTACTTGTGGGTGATCGTGACGGGGAAGGCCCCCGCCTCGGCGACGAAGCCGGCCGCGGCCGACCCGCTGGAGCCGGTGGACGGTGAGGCGTCGGTCGAGTCCGAGCCGCAGGCGGCCAGGGCCGGGATGACGGCCATGACGGAGAGTCCGGCCAGGAAGGAACGGCGGGTGGGCATCATCGATGAGTCCTCTTTCAATGGAATGCGGGGTGGCAGGGACGTGCAGGTCGGTCAGGAAGGGAAGGCGCGCGGGGCCTCGCCGGCCACGGCGGCCTCGAGGCTGGAGGTCAGCCGCTCGAGGACGTACTCGAGGCTCAACGGGGTGTCGAAGTAGATGGCGCCGGCGAGGATGTCGTCGGTGTAGATCGCGCGCCCTTCGGCGACGGCCGGCAGGGTCGAGACGGTCGCGAAGTCCTGCAGCTCGTCGAACTGCTCGGTGCTCTCGGTCGCGAAGACGACCACGTCGGCCTCGAGCAGGTCGACGTTCTCCCCCGAGATGAGGGCCTGCGACCCGGAGTCGGGTGCGTACTCCTCGAGGCCCGGCGTGATCACGAAGCCCAGGTCGGTGAGGAAGTCGGTGCTTAGGCCGTCGGGGTAGACGTAGAGCTGGCCGTCGTAGGGGCCGCCCTGGGAGAACGTCGCGGTGAGACCCTCCCACTCGGGGTGCTCGGCGGCGACCTCGGCGTACTCCTCGGCGACCTCGTCGATGAGCTCTTGGCCGTCGCTCTCGCGGCCCAGCGCGCGGGCGATCTGCAGGGTCTGGTCCTGCCACGAGGAGAAGTACTGCGTCGAGCCCTCGACGCTGGTCACCGTCGGCGCGATCGCGTCGAGCAGCTCGTAGTCCTTCTCCGTGAGACCGGCGTTGGTCGCGACGATCAGGTCCGGCTGGAGTGCGGCGATCTTCTCGAACTCGAGGCCGTCGCTCGCGCTGAGCACCTCCGGCTCGGCGCCGTCGAGCAGCTCCTGGGCCCAGGGCCACGTGGCGCTGGGCTGCTCGCCGTACCACTCGGTGACGGCGACGGGCACGACGCCGAGCTCGAGCAGGACGTCCTGCTCGGTCAGGCCGACACTGACGACCCGCTCGGGCTCGGCGGGCACCGTGGTCGTGCCGA
>WLIH01000114.1 GCA_009702305.1 Actinomycetota bacterium
CACCGACGGTCCCGATCCCGTCGCGACGCGCGCGGTCGGCGATCGCGTCGGCGATGTGCAGCAGCGGGATGTCGACCGCGGCCGCGACGTCGTCGGCGACGCGGTGCATCAGGTTGGTGCAGATCAGCAGCACCTCGGCGCCCGCGTCCTGGCAGCGGCGACCCGCCTCCGCCAGGAGCTGTCCGGCGCCGGCCCAGTCGCCGGCCACCTGCATGGCGCGCACCTGCGCGAAGTCGAGCGACTGCAGGGCGATCGGGGCCGACGCGTGTCCGCCGAGGCGGGCCTGGGTCTCCTCGTTGATGACGCGGTAGTACTCGGCGGTGGAGTACCAGCTCATGCCGCCGATGAGTCCGATGGTCTGCATGCTCCGAGGATCCCCGCTGTCGGGGATGAAAGGAATCCGCGATTTTCTAGGATCAGATCAAAGCACTGCTTATGATCAGGGGATGGACCCGCGGCGCCTGCTCATCTTCCGGGAGGTCGCCCGAGCCGGCTCGATCAGCGCGGCTGCGCGCGCCCTCGGCTGGACCCAGCCGGCCGTCAGCCAGCACCTGCGGGCCCTGGAGCGCGAGACCGGCTGCGCCCTGCTGCTGCGCGGAGCCGGCGGAGTGGAGCTGACCGAGCCGGGTCGGGCCCTGCTGACGCGGGCCGACGCCGTCGCGGCCCACCTGCACATGGCCGAGCAGGAGATGGCGGCACTCACCACGCTGCAGCGGGGCACCGTGCGCCTGGCGGCCTTCCCCTCGGCCGCGGCGACCCTGGTGCCGCGAGCGGTCGCCGGACTGCGCCGGCGTCACCCCGACCTCGACGTGACGCTGGCCGAAGCCGAGCCGCCGGAGGCCGTGGCCCTGCTGGAGGAGGGTGCGGTCGACCTGGCGCTGGTCTTCGGGTACGACGACGAGCCCGTCGGCCCGGCCGGCCTGGTGTGGCTGCCGCTGGGCGAGGAGCCCGTGCACCTGGTGCTGCCCCCCGATCATCGCCTCGCCCAGCGGCGCGCGGTCGCGCCGGCCGACCTCGCCGAGGAGCCGTGGGTGGTGGGCTGCCCGCGCTGTCGCGAGCACGCCGTCCTGGTGTGCGCCGGGGCCGGCTTCGAGCCGCAGGTGCGCCACGTCAGCGACGACTACGTCGTGGTCCAGAACCTGGTGGCCGTCGGCCTCGGGGTCGCCCTGCTGCCCCGCTCGGCGCTCGAGGCCTACCGTCACCCGCAGGTCGTGGTGCGCGAGTCGGCCGCATGGGGCACCCGCACCTTCGGGGTGCTGCACCGCGAGGGCGCACCCGCCGTGCCGGCGACGGCGGCCGCCCTGCGCGAGCTGGTCGGACTGGCTAGCGGGTGAGCAGCACCGGGATGCGGGTGCGCGTCCCGTGGGCGCCACGCCAGAGCACCCAGCCGTCGTCGCTCAGCGACGGCCCGCTCACCGTCAGCGTGTAGGTGGCCGACTCGCCCGGCGCCAGCCTGACCGCCGCAGGCGTCACGACAGCGCTGTGGTGCCTGAAGCCGCCGGTCGAGGAGGAGAAGTAGAGCGCGCGACGGCCGACGTTGGTCACCGTCCGGGTGATGGTCGAGGCGGCGCCGGCGAGCACGATCGAGGGCAGGTTGAGGTCGCGGACGTCGCCGTCGAGCCAGGCGCGGTAGTCGATGCTGGGCAGCGCGTAGACAAGCCCCGGCTGGCGGGCCCGCTCCGGCCGCACCCGACCGGCGCCGCTGTGCAGCGCGTCGGAGTTGGCGACCGCGCGCGCGGTGGTCGCCAGCGCGGAGCGCACCCACGGCGCCGACCAGTCGTGGCGGGCGAGCAGGGTCGCCGCCCCGCCGCTGGTGTACGCCGTCGCGGCCGAGGTGCCGGACACGAAGTCCCAGCGCTGCCCGCGCGCGGCGATCGGCACCGCACCGAGCACGCCGACACCGGGCGCGACCAGGTCGGGCTTGAGCACGGCGCCCGACGGGTTGCCGGCGCTGGAGGAGCGCACCATGCGGGCGTCCGGTCGCTCGACGCCGACCGGGGTCAGGCGCACGTCCTGCCGAGGGTGCCGACGCGCCCAGCGGCGTACGACGAGGCCGTCGGCGCGGCCGAGGTGGACGGTGGGCACGGTGTGGAAGTCGGCGTCGACCGATTGGGGCGCGAGGTTGACCAGGACCATCCCGACGCCGTCGGCCTGAGCGACCGCGGCGGACTTGTCGACCCGGCCGACCCCGCCCCGGTCGCAGAGCACGATCGCGCCATGCACCCGGCTCGCGTCGAGGCTGCCCGGAGCGCAGATCCGGGCGTCGGCCCGGGTGGCGTCGGGGGCGGCTGCGTGGGCGCCGACGACGAGCGGAGCCGGACCGACGCTGCGCACCGCAGCCATCGCGCCCGCCAGCCGAGGTCCGGACGACCCGAGGCGCACCTGCCCGCGACGCACGACCCCGGTGGTGCTGCCGACGGTGGTCACCCACGGCACGGGGTGCGCTGCGAAGTGGCTGCTGCCGTCGTTGCCGGCCGCTGCGACCACGACGACGTCGGCCTCGGCAGCGCCGAGCAGGGCACGCTCGACCGTGTCGAGGCGGTCGTCGGGACCGGAGACGGAGAGATTGAGGACGTCGACGCCGTCGCGGGTGGCCTGGTCGATGGCGGCGACCAGGTCGGCGGTCGCGCAACCGTCGTCGTGCGGGTCGGGCGCGCTCCAGCAGGCCTTGTAGACGGCGATCCGGGCCTGGGGCGCGAGGCCGGCGTACGACCCGAGGTCCTCGGCGCCGACCCGCACCGTCACACCGGCGTTGCCGGCCGCGATCGACGCCATCTGGGTGCCGTGACCGTCGTCGTCGCGCGGGGAGAGCGACGAGGAGACCCGCAAGGCGTCCTCACCGAACCCGGCCACGAACCAGTCGCCGGCGACGACCTTGTCGTTGCACGCGCCGCGACCCCACTCGTCGTCGGTGCTGCAGCGGCCGTCGAAGCCCTCGGGCACGGGGCCGAGGTCGGGAGCCGAGGCGAAGACGGGGTTGTCGGAGGAGAGGCCCGAGTCGACGAAGCCGATGACGACGCCGCGCCCGCCCCGCGAGCGAGACGACGGAGCCGCCGCGGACTCGGTGATGACGCCGTCGCTGGCCAGCCGCCGCAGGCTGTTGCGCTCGACGAGGTCGACCGCGGGGTCGGCCTCCAACGCGTCGGCCTGGGCGCGGGTCAGCTCGACGGCGACGCCGTTGAGGGCGCTGGTCCAGCGGTAGACGGGACTGCCGGCCCCGATCGATGCGAGCACGCGATCCTGGACGGCCCGCAGCTGCAGCTCCTGGACGGCCAGCGGGAGCAGCGGGGTGCGGATGCCCGCCGTGCCCGGTCCGTCGAGGGTCACCAGATAGAGGTGGGTGCCCGCGGCCGGCGCGGCCGCCTGCACGGGCGTCACGCCGAGCCCGCCGAGGGCCAGCGCGAGCAGCACGACGCAGCCGAGCAGACGTCGTACGACGCTGCTGGGGCGGGTGGTGGTGCTGCGCGACACGGGATTCCTCTCGACGGAACCATCCATTGTGGCCGATGGGACCCCACCCGGCAGCAGAACGGGCTCCGCGGCCCGCGCCACGCTCGGCTGGACCGGCGGGCGTCCACCCCGCCATCTAGGCTCGCCCCATGTCATCGCCTGGTCCCGCGCTGCCACTGGTCGTGGGCTTCGACCTGGACCTGACGCTCATCGACACCGTCCCCGGGTTCCGCAGCGTGCTGCTGGCCCTGGGTGCCGAGCTCGGGGTCGACTTCCCGGTGGAGGAGATGACGAGCAAGCTCGGCCCGCCGCTCGACCTGCTGCTGGCGCCGTACCTGCCCGCGGAGCAGATCGCGGCGGTGGGCGACCGGTTCCGGGCGCTCTACCCCGAGCACGCGGTCGCCTCGGTGCCGGCCCTGCCGGGCGCCCACGAGTCGATCGCGGCGGTGCGCCGACACGGTGGTCGCGTGGTGGTGGTGACGGGGAAGTACGCCCCCAACGCCCAGCTCCACCTGGACCACGTCGGCTTCGAGGTCGACCACCTGGAGGGCTGGGTCTGGGGGGTCGGCAAGGCGGACGCGCTGGTGCGCGAGGGCGCCTCCATCTACGTCGGCGATCACATCCACGACGTCGAGGGCGCGCTGGCCGCCGGCGTGACGAGCGTGTCGGTGCTGACCGGCGGGTGCACCCGCGAGGAGCTGGAGGAGGCCGGCACGCACGTGGTGCTCGACGACCTCGGCGCCTTCCCGGCCTGGCTCGACGACCACCTGCTCAGCCTCCGACTCGCTGCATTGGAGGCCGACCTGGTCGCCCGAGGGTCGGTGCTCGTCGCCTACAGCGGCGGTGCCGACAGCGCCCTCCTGCTCGCCGCGGCCGTGCGGGCACTGGGGGCCGACCGGGTGGTCGCCGCCACCGGCTACTCGCACTCCCTGCCGCAGGTCGAGCGCGACCCGGCCCGGGAGCTGGCCGAGTCGCTCGGTGTGCAGGTGCTGACGCCCGAGACCCACGAACTCGACCGTGAGGGCTACCGCGCCAACGATGGCGACCGCTGCTTCTTCTGCAAGGCCGAGCTGCTCGACACGCTGGTGCCGATCGCCGCCGAGCGCGGCATCGCGTACGTCGCGACCGGCACCAACGCCGACGACCTCGCGGCCGGCTTCCGCCCCGGCATCCGTGCCGCCGCCGAGCGCTCGGCGATCACCCCGCTCGCCGACGCCGGTCTCACCAAGGACCAGATCCGGGAGGCATCGCGCCGCTGGGGGCTGCCGACCTGGGACAAGCCGGCAGCCGCCTGTCTGTCCTCGCGGATCGCGTACGGCGTCGAGGTCACCTCCCACCGGCTGGCCAGGGTCGAGCGGGCCGAGGCCGCCGTGCGTGCTGTGCTGGCCGCCGCGGGCGTCGTGACGCACGACCTGCGGGTGCGCGACCTCGGCGACGCCGCGTCGGTCGAGGTCGACGCCGTGCTGCTCAGCGGCGTCCTCGCCCCGGATGCCGCCCTGGGCGTCCAGCTGCTCGACGAGGTGCGGGCCGCGGGCTTCGCAACGGCGTCGCTCGCCCCGCAGGGCTTCCGCTCCGGGGCGATGAACCTGCGGCTCGCCGACCCCGAGCGCTGGCGGTGACGGTCGGCGAGGTGCTGTCGCGGGTCTGGGCCGACGCCACCTCGCGGCAGCCGCTGCCCGACCCGACGCTCGTCCTGGCGACCGGCCTGCTCGCCGTCGTCGTCGTGCTGCTGCCGAGCACCTGGCGTCGGGTGCGGCTCGGGATCACGATCGTCCACGAGGCCGGGCACGCCGTCACTGCCGTGCTCGTCGGTCGCCGTCTCCAGGGCATCCGGCTGCACGCCGACACCTCCGGCGTCACCGTGTCGCGCGGGCGCCCTCGCGGCCCGGGCATGGTGCTGATGCTCGCGAGCGGCTACCTCGCTCCGGCGGCCCTCGGGCTGGTCGCCGCCCTCCTGCTCGCCGACGGCCGCCCGCTGACGCTGCTGTGGCTGCTGGTGCTCCTCGGTCTGGCGATGCTGGTGTGGGTGCGCAACGGCTACGCCGCTCTCGCCCTGCTCGGCGTCGGCGGGGTCGTCGCCGCGATCGGCTGGTGGGGGACCGCTGCGGTGCAGTCGGCGGCGGCGTACGCCATCGCCTGGGTGCTCCTGGTGGCCGCGCCGCGCCCGTTGCTGGAGCTGGTGGCAGTGCGACGATCCGGTCGACGCGGGTCCGATCCCGACCAGCTGGCCGCGATCACGCCCCTGCCCGCGATGGTCTGGGTGCTGCTCCTGTTGGCCGCGAGCCTCGCCGGCCTCGTGGTCGGTGCCGGGCGGCTCGCCCCCCGCCTGCTCTGAGTATCCTTGGCCCGCTCGGCCCCGAGCCGAGCGAGTCGATCGAGAAGGTGAGTCGCAGTGCCTACTGGCAAGGTCAAGTGGTACGACGCCGAGAAGGGCTTCGGCTTCCTCTCCCAGGACGAGGGCCCGGACGTCTACGTGCGCGCCGAGGCCCTGCCCGAGGGTGCGACCGCGATCAAGAACGGCACCCGGGTCGAGTTCGGCATCGCCCAGGGCCGCCGCGGCGACCAGGCGCTGCAGGTGCGGATCCTCGACGCGCCGGCCTCGGTCGCGCGCAACCAGTCGCACGCGCGGCGCCGCTCCCCCGAGGAGATGGGCACCATCGTCGAGGACCTGATCCGACTGCTCGACGGCGTCGGCGAGGGCTACCGGCACGGGCGCCACCCGGATGCGCGCACCGCGAAGCCGACGGCCAAGCTCCTGCGGGCGCTCGCCGACGAGCTCGAGCTCTGAGCCGAGCCGCCTACACCGGTGCGGGCTGGACGACGTTGCGCCGGCTGGTGACCAGGACGTAGACGGTCCACGCCGTCAGCACGCCACAGGCCACCCCGAGCCCCAGGCGCGCCGGCTCCAGGGGCAGCGCGATGCCGACGAAGCCGCCGATCACCCACGCGAGCTGCAGGGTCGTGTCGCTGCGGGCGAAGGCGCTGGCCTGCACGCGCTCGGGGATGTCGCGCTGGATGCTCGCGTCGAGGCAGAACTTCGCGAGCGACTGGGCCAGGCCGGCCGTCAGACCGAGCAGGGCCAACGGCAGCACGCCGTAGAAGAGCGTCGCGATCAAGGAGGCGACCGCCCCCGCGACCAGCGCGAGCACCACTGTCACCGACGGGTTGATCCTGCGCAGCAGCGACGCGGCGGCGACACCGAGCGCGTTGCCGGCGCCCGCGGCCCCCACCACGACTCCGATCATCACGCCCGCGGAGAGGCTGGACTCGGGTGGGTTCTCCCGGAGCAGGAAGGCCATGAACATGAGCAGGAAGCCCGAGAGCCAGCGGGGTCCGCAGTTGGCGCGCAGCGCGAAGGCGACGGCGGTCGGGATCCGCGTCCGGGCCGGGCTGCTGACCGTCGAGGCCGACGGGCCGGCCATCAGCACCAGCACCTCCTCGCCGCTGCTGGAGTCGACGGCTGCCGGCAGCCGGATGGCGCAGACGGTCGCGATGACGAACAGCGCGGCGGCGTAGCGCAGCGACCACTCCGCGCCGGCCAGCGACGCGAGACCGGCCAGCGGCGCCGACACGCTCGCGCCGACGATGCCGGCCAGCGAGACCCGGCCGTTGGCCTTGACCAGCGTGAAGTCGCGGGGGAGCAGGCGGGGCACGGCGGCGGCGCGCGTCACGCCGTACGCCTTGGAGGAGACCAGCACGCCGAGGGCGGCCGCGAACAGCCAGGCCGACTCGTCGTTGATCGCGCCCGCGAGCCCCCAGCACAGGAACGCGCGCAGCGCCATCGTCGCTCCGATCGCCCAGCGGCGGCCGTGGCGGAACTTGTCGAGGAACGGGCCGATCAGCGGCGCGACGATGGCGAAGGGCAGCATGGTCAGGCCGAGGAAGAGGGCGACCTGCCCGCGAGCCTCGCCGGAGGGCACCTGGAAGAACAGGCTGCCGGCCAGCGAGATCGCGACGGCGGCGTCACCGGCGGTGTTGAAGAAGTGCATGTAGATCAGCCGGTTGAGTCCCGACTGCTCGGCGCCCTGCGCACCGGCCGCGCGCCGGGCCTGCGACCCGACGTACCTGCTGGCGCGGCCGGTGACCCTCGCCGTGCCGCGCACCGT
This sequence comes from Actinomycetota bacterium, assembly GCA_009702305.1. GTDB lineage: Bacteria > Actinomycetota > Actinomycetes > Propionibacteriales > Nocardioidaceae > Nocardioides. The sequence continues at coordinate 7,557 of WLIH01000114.1, forward strand.
GCGTCCGGTGACCCTCGCCGTCGCGCCGAGGCCGCGCCCCACCGCGCGTGCCCGGTCGGCCGCG
>WLIH01000115.1 GCA_009702305.1 Actinomycetota bacterium
ACGTGAACCCATCGAAGTTACTGACCTCCTCGCCACAACTCGAAGCGTGAATCCGACGTGTCGCCATACTTGCTTCATGGCAGTTAGCAGGGACGCACGCACCCAAGATCGCAGGCAGCGAGCCGAGGAGTCGTTCGGATCCAGTTCCTCTGCTGCGCTCCAGTTGTTTGAACTCCTTGAGCTGGCGTGGCATGACTGCTATGGCGAAGCGGCGCCGCCTGACGACGTAATGGAAGACATCTGGCTGCTTTCTCGTGGTCGGCTGAGCGACCTGATCGACGCTGCTCGCTTGGCTTGCACCGACTGGCGGGATCTGCGAGTTGCCGCCGACCAAATGCGACAAGGGAGCTAGCGATGAGGTTCACACGCAACCCACCACGTGACTCCCGCAACATCTTGTTCGCCGCCTCCCTCGAGTTCGGCAAGAACTGGATGCGCCCAATCTCCGATCTGGCGGCAGAACGCATTGGCAACGAGCCAAGCGAGGTCCAAGAAACATTGTCGGCCGAGATCGAGTCAACTCGTGCAGGCATCAATGAATGGATCCAACAAAGATGGGATTCGGTCAATGGCAAGTGGCGGACACCGGACACCGCCGCCGCAAGCTCATGGGTGGTGGCTTCCTACCCGTGGATGGACAAGCGCAACATAAAACGTGCGATCAGTCAGGGTTGTTACTACGCACACCACGGCTGAGCGGACTAACGGATCTGGAAGCGGCAAATCATCCCCGATAGCCATCCGCCATCACTCTTTGGCCGCCAGCTGTCCGCAGGCGCCGTCGATGTCACTGCCTCGAGTGTCACGCACGGTGGTCGGGATGCCCTTGGCAATCAACCGCCGAACAAACTCTGCCTCGTCCGCCGGATTGGAGGCCGTCCACTTCGAATTCTCGATCGGATTCAATGGGATGAGTTCTGCTTAACATGCGCCCAAGACATTCAGGGCAGGTGACTCTTAGCCGGGGTACATCAGGTATTCAGCCAGTCACGAAAAATGTCTTCCTCAGTCGCATCTGGACGCCAAGTCGTTGGCCTCACCCAGACGACTGATGCGATCCCGCACACCCGAGATCCTTCATACATTCGCAGAACCGACCCCTCAGTCAGGTCGGCCCACGGGGCGTGCTCCGGGAAGAGCCCGACGATGACCGCCCGCACCTCGCTACCCGGAGCGATGTCCCCCTCCGAAAAGCCGAACACTGGTCCAGCAGTCTGCTCGCCATCCGCCCATCCCGGGAACCCCCAGTTAGGTCGGTACGTGAACCGCTGCTCAGGATCCGAACCCCCGAGCAACGACGTGCGTCGGCCACCTTCCGTTGTCGGCAAGACACGGAGGTCAAGCGCTACTGCGAAGGTCCTGACCGCTTCCACAAGACGAGCATAGGGTTGCCGCAGATCCACCGGGCTACCTATTCCAGCGCCGCCAGCTGCCCACAGGCAGCATCAATCTCGCTCCCCCGAGTGTCCCGAACGGTCGTGGGTACGCCCTTGGATTCCAACCGACGGACAAACTCGTCCATATCTTCGTCCCGAGACCGAGTGAACCTTGAACCCTGGATTTCGTTCAAAGGGATCAGGTTGACGTGCACCCAGCCCCAGTCGCCGTAGGAGCGCAGCACCTCGCCGAGCAGGTCGGCGCGCCAGGCCTGGTCGTTGATGCCGCGCATCATGGCGTACTCGATCGAGACACGGCGCTTGGTCGTCTGCGCGTAGTCCCAGGCCGCCTCGACCGTCTCGGCGACCGAGAAGCGGGTGTTGATCGGCACCAGCTCGTTGCGCAGCTCGTCGTCCGGGGCGTGCAGGCTCAGCGCGAGCGTGACCGGGATGCCCTCGGTCGTGAGCTGGCGGATCCGCGGCACCAGACCGACCGTCGAGACCGTGATGCCGCGCGCGGACATGCCGAGCCCGTCGGGAGCGGGGTCGACGAGACGGCGTACGGCGCCGATCACCGCGTTGTAGTTGGCGAGCGGCTCGCCCATGCCCATGAACACGACGTTGGAGACCCGGCCAGGGCCGCCCGGCACCTCGCCGCGGGCCATCGAGCGGGCGCCGGCGACGACCTGCTCGACGATCTCGGCGGTCGACATGTTGCGCTGGAGACCGCCCTGACCGGTGGCGCAGAAGGGGCAGGCCATGCCGCAGCCGGCCTGGCTGGAGACGCACACGGTGGCGCGGTCGGGGTAGCGCATCAGCACCGACTCGACGAGCGCACCGTCGAACAGCTTCCACAGCGTCTTGCGGGTGGTGCCCTTGTCCGCCTCGAGAGTGCGCAGCGGCGTCATCAGCGGCGGCAGCAGGGCGGCGACGAGATCGGAGCGCTGAGCGGCCGGGAGGTCGGTCATCTGCTCGGGGTCGTCGACGAGGCGCGCGAAGTAGTGGGTCGAGAGCTGCTTGGCCCGGAAGCCCGGCAGCCCCTGCTCCTCCAGCAGCGCCTTGCGCTCGGCGGAGGTGAGGTCGGCGAGGTGGCGCGGAGGCTTCTTGCGACCACGCGGCTCGTCGAAGACCAGCGGCAACGGCGTGGTGCCGGCGGCGGGTGTCGGGGCAGGAGTATCGGACATCAGGCCATCAGTCTCCCATCCGGGCGATCACACGGCCGAATCCCACTGCTGCCCTGCTCAGGACTGGTAGGTGACGAGGTACCACAGCACGAGCGCACCGACGCCGAGCACGACCACGGCCGTGGAAACCACCCCGAGCGCCATGTAACGCCCGAAGCGACGGGTCCGGGGAGCGATGACCAGGCCGAGGGGCACCGCCAGCGCGACCAGCACGAACGGGAACAGCTGCTCGGCGGTGTCGTAGTCGACCATGGCGTTGAGCACGGCGCCGTAGATCCCCGGCACCAGGATGAAGAAGAGCAGACCGGTGAAGAAGCCCACCAGCGAGGTGAAGACCGGGTGGTCGCGGTGCCACCAGCTCGGCCGCTCCGTCGCAGGGGCCTCATCGGCCGCATCGTCCGCTGTCGGGTCGACGGGCTCCGTCGACGGCGCGTCGGCCGCAGGGTCGACGCTCTCCTCGGTGCTCACTCGCTGAGGCTAGCCGCTGCGAGGTGCCCGGGCAGGGTGATCAGCGCAGGCATCGGCATCGACCTCAGCCGCTCCAGATCGGGCTCGTCACCGGTCAGGGCCGACAGCAGTGCCGTCCACGCGGTGCCGTGACCGACGAGCACCACGTCCGCGGAGCCGTGCAGCCTCCAGATCGTCGCGACGGTGCGCACGATCCGGGCACGCAGCGCGGTCACGCTCTCCCACCCGTCGTACGCCGGGAGGTCGGGTCGGGCGAACGCGTCGCGCACGAGCCCGGCGAGGTCGTCGACCCAGCCGCTGCGACCCTGCTCGCGCAGGTCGTCGACCACGCCCACCTCGGCGTCGGTCAGCAGCTGGGCGGTCTGGATCGCCTTCGGCTCCGGTGAGCAGAACCACGTGGCCCCGACCGGGAGCCGGTCGCGCACCGCCCAGACGTCGTCGAAGCCCGCCGGATCCAGCTCCCAGGCGTGCGCAGGGACGGCCGGGTCCAGCACGGGCCGGCCGTGGCGCACGAGATGCAGGGCGCTCATCGACGGGGGTCCGGACTCAGAAGACCAGGTAGTGCAGCAGCAGCCAGATCGGGGCGATCGTGGCGAGCAGCGAGTCGAGCCGGTCCATGAGGCCGCCGTGCCCCGGGATGACCTGACTCATGTCCTTGATGCCGAGGTCGCGCTTGATCACCGACTCGCACAGGTCGCCGAGGGTGGCCATCACGACCGCGACCAGGCCGAGCAGCAGTCCGACCCACCAGTCGCCGTCGAGGAGCCAGACCACCAGGCCGACGCCGGCGGCGACGGTGAACACGATGGAGCCGGCGAAGCCCTCCCACGACTTCTTGGGCGAGATCACCGGGGCCATCGGGTGCTTGCCGAAGAGCACGCCGGCGACGTACCCGCCGATGTCGGAGGCGATCGTGACGGCGACGAAGGCGATGATGCCGGCCACGCCGTCGTTGTCGAGGCCACCGCCCGTGTGGCCGCCCTCGGCCAGCAGCAGGGCGACGAACGAGCCCAGGAACGGCACGTAGACGAGGGTGAAGACGGAGGCGGTGGCGTTCTGGACGTAGCCGTCGATGCCGCGACGCAACAGCCACAACATGATGACGAGCGCCGTCACGGCCGTGGCGGTGACCAGCGCGTTGGCACCCCACACGTAGGCGACGACCACCATCACGGCGCCGCCGATCATCAGCGGCTGCTCGGGCAGGTCGATCGACTTGGCCAGCAGGCCCTTGCGCAGCTCCCAGATCGCGACCACGACGGCTGCCACGACGATGGCCATGAAGGCCGCCTTCTCCAGCAGCAGGCTCGCCAGGATCGCTCCGATCAGGACGAACGCCGACCCGAACGCCGCACGCAGGTCACGGCCGGCGCGACCGTGGTCCTTCGGGGGTGGCAGGGCCGCTGCAGGCATCTGGGTCATCGGGGGCACGGTGTGATCGTGGTCGGAGGACGGCCTCAGACCTCGATCAGCTCCGCTTCCTTGTGCTTGAGCAGCTCGTCGATCGCGTCGGTGTGCTTCTTGGTCAGAGCGTCGAGACGCTTCTCGGCACCGGCGACGTCGTCCTTGCCGACCTCGCCGTCCTTCTCGAGCTTCTCCAGACCCTGCTTGGCGTTGCGACGCAGGTTGCGCACCGCGACGCGGCCGTCCTCCGCCTTGGCCTTCGCGATCTTGATGTACTCCTTGCGGCGCTCCTCGGTCAGCTCCGGGAAGACGCAGCGCAGCAGCTTGCCGTCGTTGGACGGGTTGACGCCCAGGTCGGAGTCGCGGATCGCCTTCTCGATGTTGGCCATCGCACCGATGTCGTAGGGCGCGATCAAGATGATGCGGGCCTCGGGCGCGGTGAACGACGCCAGCTGCTGGAGCGGAGTCATCGAGCCGTAGTAGTCGACCACGATCTTGCTGAACATCGACGGGTTGGCGCGGCCCGCGCGGATCGCGGCGAACTCCTCGCGCGTCGACTCGACCGACTTGTCCATCTTGGTGTCGGTCTCGTTGAGGATGTCGTTGATCACGGTGGCTCCTGGGTGTCGTTGCCGTGGTGCGGCGGTCGTGAGGTGGTGGTGCGCCGGGGGCGGGAGCGAGGCTCAGGCGTGCACCAGCGTGCCGATCTTCTCACCCTGTACGGCGCGCAGGATGCTGCCCTGCTCGCCCATCCCGAAGACGATCATCGGGAGCTTGTTCTCGCTGCAGAGCGTGAAGGCGGTCTGGTCCATGATGCGCAGGCCCTGCGAGATGGCCTCCGCATAGGTCAGTTCGTCGTACTTGGTCGCCGTCGGGTCCTTCTTCGGATCGGCGGTGTAGATGCCGTCGACGCCGCTCTTGTCGTAGAGCACGACGTCGCACTTGCTCTCGAGCGCTCGCTGCACGGCGACGGTGTCGGTCGAGAAGAACGGCATGCCCATGCCGGCGCCGAAGATCACGACGCGGCCCTTCTCCATGTGCCGGATGGCGCGACGCGGGACGTACGGCTCGGCGACCTGGCCCATCGTGATCGCCGTCTGGACGCGGGTCTCGACGCCGAGCTTCTCCAGGAAGTCCTGGAGGGCCAGGCAGTTCATGACGATGCCGAGCATGCCCATGTAGTCGGCCCGGACCCGGTCCATGCCGCGCTGCTGGAGCTCGGCGCCGCGGAAGAAGTTGCCGCCGCCGGTCACCACCGCGATCTGGACCCCGGCCTGCTGCACCGAGGCGACCTCCTGGGCGATCTTCTGGACGACGTCGGGGTCGATGCCGACCTGGCCGCCTCCGAACACCTCGCCGGAGAGCTTGAGCAGGACGCGCTTGTACGCCGTCACAGGTGGTCCCTTCGTCGATCGCAGTGGGTGCGGACGTGCGAGAAGGCCGGTCCGATGATCACTGTCTGCATCATCGGGCCGGCCTCCTTCGCGAACGTCGAGTGTGAACCTAGCGGGTCAGGCGCCAACCTCGAAGCGAGCGAAGCGCTTGAGCGTCGTGCCGGACTCGGCGAGCACGGCCTCGACGGACTTCTTGTTCTCGGTCACCGACGGCTGCTCGAGCAGCACGACGTCCTTGAAGAATCCGTTGAGACGACCCTCGGTGATCTTGGCGATCGCCTGCTCGGGCTTGCCCTCCTCGCGGGAGGTCGCCTCGGCGATCTCCCGCTCCTTGGCGACGACGTCCGCGGGGACCTCGTCGCGGGTGAGGTACTGCGGGCGCATCGCGGCGGCCTGCATGGCCGCGCCCTTGGCGGCGGCCTCGTCACCGGTGTACTCGACCAGGACGCCGACGGCCGGCGGCAGGTCGGCGGCACGCTTGTGCATGTAAGCGACGACCGCACCGTCGAAGTAGGCCACGCGACCCAGCTCGATCTTCTCGCCGATGGAGACCGCGAGGTCGGCGACGATCTCGCCGATCGTCTTGCCGTCGAGCTCGACACCCTTCAGGGTCTCGGCGTCGCCGGCCTTGGCGGCGTCGGCAGCCTCGGCGATGCGCTGCGCGGCGGCCACGAACGGCTCGCCCTTGGCGACGAAGTCGGTCTCGCAGTTGAGCTCGACCAGCGCACCCCCGGCGGTGGCGACCAGGCCGGCGGACGCCTCGCGCTCGGCGGCGCGCTCGGCCATCTTCTTGCCGCCCTTGATCCGCAGGATCTCGACGGCCTTGTCGAAGTCGCCCTCGGCCTCGGTGAGCGCCTTCTTGCAGTCCATCATGCCCGCGCCGCTCTGGTCGCGGAGCTTCTTGACGTCAGCGGCGGAGATGTTCGTCATCGTGAATCGTCCCTCTGCAGATCTGTGGGTGGTGGGGTGTCCGCGCGTGACGCCGTCCGCGAACCGACGGTTCGCGGACGGCGTCACACACCGAACGGATCAGGCCTCGGCCGGGGCCTCGGCGGGCGTCTCGGTGGCGGTCTCGGCCGGAGCCTCGACAGCGGCCTCGGCGACCTCGGTGGCCTCGGCACCCTCGGACGATGCGCCCGTGGCCTCGGAGGCGGCAGCCTCGTCGGCCGAGGTGGCCGTCTCGGCGGCAGCGGCAGCGTCGCCGGTCAGGAGCTCGCGCTCCCACTCGGCGAGCGGCTCGGCGGCGGCGCCGGCCTCGGTGCCCTCAGCGGTCTTGGCGCCGGAGCGGGCGATGAGGCCCTCGGCGACGGCGTCGGCGATCACGCGGGTCAGCAGGCCGACGGCGCGGATGGCGTCGTCGTTGCCCGGGATCGGGAAGTCGACGACGTCGGGGTCGCAGTTGGAGTCCAGGATGCCGATGATCGGGATCCGCAGCTTGCGGGCCTCCTCGACGGCCAGGTGCTCCTTGTTGGTGTCGACGATCCACACGGCCGAAGGCGTGCGGGTCATCTCGCGGATGCCGCCGAGCGACTTGTTCAGCTTGTCGCGCTCGCGACGCATCTGCAGCAGCTCCTTCTTGGTGCGGCTGCTGCCGGCGACGTCCTCGAAGTCGATCTCGTCGAGCTCCTTGAGGCGGTTGATCCGCTGGTGCACCGTCTGGAAGTTGGTGAGCATGCCACCGAGCCAGCGCTGGTTGACGAAGGGCATCCCGACACGGGTTGCCTCGTCGGCGATGGACTCCTGCGCCTGCTTCTTGGTACCGACGAACATGATGCTGCCGCCGTGG
>WLIH01000116.1 GCA_009702305.1 Actinomycetota bacterium
GGAGGACCCCGACTTCGTCGGCGAGCCGTCGTACCTCACCGCCGGGCCGCCGCTGACCCCGATGGTCCCGCCCGTCACGATCACGTCGCCGGAGAAGGCGCCGACCACGGCGCTGACCTTCGAGGCGCGCGACGGGCAGGTGCACGTCTTCCTGCCGCCCACCGAGCGGCTCGAGGACTACACCGACCTGCTCAAGCTGGTCGAGGTCGCGGCCCGCAAGCTCGCCGTGCCGGTCGTGCTGGAGGGTTACGGACCGCCGCCGGACTCGCGCCTCACGACGCTGAGCGTCACCCCCGACCCGGGCGTCATCGAGGTCAACGTGCAGCCGACGCGCAGCTGGGCCGAGCAGCGCGACCTGACCACGACCCTCTACGAGCACGCGCGTCAGGCCCGGCTGACGACGGAGAAGTTCGACCTCGACGGGCTGCACACCGGCACCGGCGGCGGCAACCACCTGACCCTCGGCGGTCATCAGCCGGCGGACTCGCCGCTGCTGCGCCGCCCCGACCTGCTGGTCAGCCTGATCACCTACTGGCAGCGCCACCCGAGCCTGTCCTACCTCTTCTCCGGGCGCTTCATCGGCCCGACCAGCCAGGCGCCCCGCTTCGACGAGGGCCGGCCCGAGTCGGTCTACGAGATGGAGATCGCCTTCGCCGAGATCGAGCGGATCGTCGCCGGCCTCCGGGCCGAGGGCGAGGAGCCGCGGCCGTGGCTGGTGGACCGCGCCCTGCGCCACCTGCTCACCGACCTGACCGGCAACACGCACCGCGCGGAGTTCTGCATCGACAAGATGTACAGCCCCGACAGCAGCCGCGGCCGTCTCGGGCTGCTCGAGCTGCGCGGCTTCGAGATGCCGCCGCACCCGCAGATGGCGCTGGTGCAGGCGCTGCTGGTGCGCAGCCTCGTCGCGATGTTCTGGGAGCAGCCGCTGCGGGCGCCGCTGGTGCGCTGGGGCACCACCCTGCACGAGGACTTCCTGCTCCCGCAGGGTGCCATCGCCGACATCGCCGAGGTCACCGCCGACCTGCGAGCCTTCGGCATCGACTTCGAGGAGTCGTGGCTGGCGCCGTTCACCGAGTTCCGCTTCCCGAGGATCGGGCACACCACCGTCGCCGGCATCGACCTGGAGCTGCGCTCGGCGATCGAGCCGTGGCACGTGCTGGGCGAGGAGGCGACCGCCGGCGGCACGGCACGCTACGTCGACTCGTCGGTCGAGAAGCTCCAGGTCGCCGTTCGTGGGATCGACCCGCACCGGCACCTGGTGACGTGTCAGGGTGTGCCCGTGCCCCTGACCGCGACGGCTGTGCCCGGCGAGTACTACGCCGGCGTCCGCTACCGCGCGTGGCAGCCGTGGTCGGCGCTGCACCCCTCGAGCGAGGTGCACGCCCCGCTGCACATCGATGTGGTCGACCGGGTCTCCGAGGTCAGCCTCGGTGGGGCGACGTACCACGTCGTGCACCCCGGCGGCCGCTCCTACGACACCCCGCCGATCAACGCCAACGAGGCCGAGGCGCGCCGCAGCACCCGCTTCGAGGCCCGCGGCCACACCTCCGGCCGGCTCGACGTGGGCGCCATGCTCGAAGCCGGGCGGCGTGCGGCGTCGACGGAGTACCCCCACACCCTCGACCTGCGTCGCGTGCAGGGATTGAGTCCGGGCAAGAGCCTCTGAGATGACCGTGCTGCGCGACTACGCCGCCGCGCTGAACCAGCCGACACTGCTGGGTGGCGCGGAGGCGGAGCCGACCCGGTACGACGAGGTCGTCGGCCCCGACGGCACGCTGCGGCCGGCGTGGAAGGGGCTCGCCGAGCTCGCTGTCGGGCTGACCCCCGACGACCTGCGACGCGTCGACGGAGACATCGAGCGCTTCCTGGCCGACGACGGGGTCACCTACGCCCTGCCCGGTGAGTCCCAGGGGCCGTGGCGGCTCGACCCCGTGCCGCTGGTGATCGACGCCGCGTCGTGGAGCCCGCTGGAGATCGGGCTGGCCCAACGGGCCGAGCTGCTCAACGCGATCCTGGTCGACATCTACGGCAAGCAGCGCCTGCTCGCCGACGGCGTGATCCCGGCGGCGGTCGTCCTCGGGCACGCGGGCTTCACCCGGGTGGTCGCCCGCCCGACGGCCATCGACCCCCGCCCGCTGGTGCTCGCGGCCACCGACCTGGGTCGCGACGCCCACGGCGAGTGGAGGGTGCTGGGGGACCGGACCCAGGCGCCGTCCGGCATCGGCTACGCCATGGAGAACAGGCGGGTCATCTCGCGGGTGCTGCCCGAGCTCTACCGCGAGGCCGGCCTGCACCGGATGGAGCCGTACTTCTGGGCCCTGCGCTCGGCGCTGATCCAGTCCGCCAACGGCGACCTCGCCGACCCCCGTGTCGTGGTGCTCTCGCCGGGCACGCATTCCGAGACGGCCTACGACCAGGCCTTCGTGGCCTCCACCCTGGGCTTCCCGCTGGTGCAGGGCAGCGACCTCGTCGTCCGCGACGGCTGGGTCTACCTGCGTGCTCCGGGGGGACGCTTCGAGCGGGTCGACGTCATCCTGCGCCGCGTCGACTCGGCCTGGAGCGACCCGTTGGAGCTGCGCGGCGAGTCGCAGCTCGGCGTCGCGGGACTCGTCGAGGCCGTGCGCCGCGGACGGGTGCGCGTCGTCAACGGGCTCGGCGCGGGCGTGCTCGAGAATCCCGGTCTGCTGCCCTATCTCCCTGCCGCGTGCGAGCGTCTGCTCGGCGAGCCGCTGCTGCTGCACGCCCTGCCGACCTGGTGGTGCGGCGAGCCGGCGTCGCTGGAGACCGTGCTCGATCGGCTCTCGCGCCCCGGTGAGCCGGCGATCAGTGTGCGTCCGATCGACGGCGTCGCCGACGCCCTCGCGGACCTGACCCGCGATCAGGTGCGTGAGCGGCTCCTCGACGAGCCGCACCGCTACGTCGGCCAGGAGCGGCTGGCTCTCTCGCAGGTGCCGACCTGGCAGGGCGTCAACGGCGTGCGCCCCAGCGCGGTCACCCTGCGCACCTTCACCCTGCGCTACGGGTCGGCGTACCGCCCGCTCGTCGGCGGCCTGGCCAACGTCCACGACGACCACCCGGCGCGCACCCGGGCCAGCGGCAGCAAGGACGTCTGGGTGCTGAAGGCGGCGCCGAGCGATCCGGACCAGGGCCTGTCCGAGGTGCTGTCGATGACGCACTCGCGCTCGGTGACCGTGCTGGTGCCACGCGTGCTGGAGGACATGTTCTGGTTCGGCCGCTACGCCGAGCGCACCGAGGACCTGCTGCGGCTGCTGCTCGCGACCCACGTGATCGCCGAGGACTTCCGCACCCGGCCCGGCACGACCGGTGGCAGCAGCCTCGAGGTGCTGCTGGCCGCGCTGCGACGCCTGGCCGGCCGGCGGCACGAGGACCTCGACGCGGAGTTCCGCTCCCTCGTGCTCGACGCGGGGCGCACCGGATCGGTCGCCCATGCCCTGAGCGGGCTGCGCGACGCCGCGTTGGGGGTGCGCGACCAGCTCTCCGGCGACGTGTGGCGGGCGATGGGGGCGACCGAGCGCTCCGCCGACGCGCTGCGGCAGAACCCCTACAGCCATCAGGTCGCCGAGTCGGCCGGCCGCACGCTCACCGGCGTGCTCGCCCTGCAGGGCGTCACCGCCAGCATGATGCGCGACCCCGGCTGGCACATGATCGGGGCCGGCCGGGCGTTGGAGCGCGCCGTCCAGCTCTGCCACCTGATGCGCGCCACGACCACCGTGCGCCGCGGGATCGACGTCGACCGCGCGATCCTCAACGGCGTGCTGCAGGCCGCCGAGAGCGCGGTGACCCACCGGCGCCGCTACCGCGGCTACGTGCGCCCTGCGGGCGTGCTCGACCTGCTGATCCTCGACGAGGAGAACCCTCGCTCCCTGGCCTTCGGGCTCGCCGAGCTGCGCACCCACCTGGCCGCGATGCCGGCCTCGACCGGCTCGACGCGCCCCGAGCGGCTGCTCGACAACCTGATCGCCGATGTCGCCGAGCAGGACGTCGCCACGTTGGTCGCGATCGGGGGCGTCGCGCGCCCCAACCTGGAGGCCTTCCTCGACCGGATGCTGACCCAGCTGAGCCAGCTCGCCGTGTCGATCGCCGACCTGCACTTCGCCAGCGGCCCGGCGCCGCGACCGCTCGGTGAGGGCGCACTCGTCGACGCGCTGCCCCAGGAGCCCGCCCGCGGGGCCGGGTTGGACGCCTCGGGAGCCGAGGTAGACGAGTCGTGAGGTATCGCGTCTCGCACCGCACGACGTACTCCTACGACGAGGACGTCACCGACTCCTTCGGCGTCGCGCATCTGGTGCCGCGGCAGCTCGCCTGGCAGGACGTCGCGACCCACGAGGTCGCGATCGCGCCCGAGCCCGGCGACGTCGACCACGACGCCGACTACTACGGCAACACCGCGACCTACTTCCAGGTGACGCAGCGCCACCTCGTGCTCGACATCGAGGCGGTCAGCGAGGTCACCGTCTCGACCCCCGTCTACGACGCCGCCGCGCTGGCCCGGCCGTGGGAGCTGGCCCGGCCGCTGGTCGACCCCGAGCGACCGGGCGCGTGGCAGGCGACCGACTTCGCCCTGGCGTCGGGTCAGGCCGAGCACACCGCGCAGGCTCGCGCCTACGGCGCCGTGTCGCTGACCCGCGGCCGGCCGATCGGCGAGGCCGTGACCGACCTGATGCACCGCATCTACGCCGACTTCGACTACGACAAGAGCGCCACGACCGTCACCTCGACCGTCGACGACATCTTCGAGAAGCGGGCGGGCGTCTGCCAGGACTTCGCCCACCTGACCCTGGCCTGCCTGCGCTCGCACGGCCTGGCCGCCCGCTACGTCAGCGGCTACCTCGCCACCCAGCCGCCGCCGGGCAAGGAGCGCATCGTCGGCGCCGACGCCTCGCACGCCTGGGTCGCCGTCTGGCTGCCCGGCGCGGACGCGTGGCTGGCCGTCGACCCCACCAACGACCAGTGGGCGAACGATCGCTACGTCACCGTCGCCTGGGGTCGCGACTACGCCGATGTGCCCCCGGTCAAGGGCGTCATCTACACCGAGGCGAAGCGCTCCACCCTGCGCGTCTCGGTCGACGTCGCGCCCCTCGGTTGAGGTGGTGACGGTGCGGATAGTCGAGGACGACCTGCGCGGTCCCGAGATCGCCGCCCTGCTCCGTGAGCACCTCGCGGCGATGCACGAGCACTCCCCGAGCGAGAGCGTGCACGCACTCGACCTCGAAGCGCTCCGAGCGCCCGGTATCACGTTCTGGTCGGCCTGGTCCGGCGCGACGCTCGCCGGATGCGGCGCTCTCAAGGAGCTCGACGCGACTCACGGCGAGCTCAAGTCGATGCGTACGGCGACCACGCACCTGCGTCAGGGCGTCGCCTCCGCGATCCTGGAGCACCTGGTCGCGGTCGCCGCCGACCGGGGCTACCGCCGGCTGAGCCTCGAGACCGGCTCCGGGCCGGCGTTCGAGCCCGCGCACGCTCTGTACCGCCGCCACGGGTTCGTCGCGTGCGGGCCGTTCGGAGACTACGCCGCCGATCCGTTCAGCCGGTTCTTCACCCGGACGCTCGACCGCAGCGCCTGATGCCACCCGCGCGGGTGGCATGGGTGCGAGGGCGGTGTGGAAGGCTCCGGACGTGAAGGCCTTCGCCTGCCGCCAGTGCGGCAACCAGCTCTACTTCGACAACTCCGTCTGCGTCGCGTGCGGGAGCAATCTCGGCTACTCCCGCGCCGAGCGCGCGATCGTGCCCGTCGACGCCCGCGGTCGCTACGTCGACGCGGCCGGCCTCGTGTGGCACGTGTGCAAGCACCTCAACCTGTCCGGCTGCACCTGGCTGGCGCCGCTCGAGGGCGGCCAGTGCTTCAGCTGCGACCTGACCCGGACCCGGCCCAGCGACGACGACCTGGTCGGCCTGGTCAACTTCCCGGTCGCCGAGGCCGCCAAGCGGCACCTGATCGTCGAGCTCGACACCCTCGGCTTCCCGGTCGTCGGCAAGGACACCGACCCGGAGAACGGGCTGGCCTTCGACCTGCTCTCCTCGGTCGCGGAGAACGTCGTCATCGGCCACGAGGACGGCGTCATCACCATCGACTTGGCCGAGAGCGACGTGGCCTACCGCGAGAAGGTGCGCTCCAAGCTCGACGAGCCCTACCGCACGATGCTCGGCCACTTCCGCCACGAAGTCGGCCACTACTACGAGTGGCAGCTGGTGCGCGACGACCTGATCGCACCGTGCCGCGAGCTCTTCGGCGACGAGTCGAAGGACTACCAGGCCGAGATCGATCGGCACTACTCCGAGGGTCCGCCGCCGGGCTGGGAGCAGTCCTACATCTCGACGTACGCGACGATGCACCCCTTCGAGGACTTCGCGGAGACCTGGGCGCACTACCTGCACATCTGCGACACCATCCAGACCGCCGCCGAGTTCGGGCTGACGACGGTCGGGCCGATCGCCTCCTTCGGCCAGTTCCGCAACGTCGTGACCGGGGTCTGGGTGCCGCTCAGCGTGGCGCTCAACCAGATCAACCGCTCGATGGGCAAGGAGCCGCTCTACCCGTTCGTGATCCCGACCCGGGTGCTCGACAAGCTCGACTTCGTCGCCTCGCTCGCGCCCGGCCGGAGTGCTTGACCGTTCATCTACGGTGAGGGAGTGAGCGACCACACCCCGACGTACGTCGAGCAGGGCAAGGGCTTCGACCGGGACATGAACTACGTGCCCGACCGGATCACCCGCGACGCCCGGACCCCCGAGCATGGGCCGGTGGCGGGCGAGCTCTGGCCGGTCGAGCCGGGCCGCTATCGACTCGTCGCGGCCAAGGCCTGCCCCTGGGCGAACCGGTCGATCATCGTGCGCGAGCTGCTCGGCCTGCAGGACGTGATCTCGCTCGGCACTCCCGGGCCCACCCACGACGCCCGCAGCTGGACCTTCGACCTCGACCCCGGCGGGGTCGACCCGGTGCTCGGCATCCACCGGCTGCAGGAGGCCTACTTCGCCCGCTACCCCGACTACCCGCGCGGCATCACCGTGCCCGCGGTCGTCGAGATCGCTTCGGGTCGCCTGGTCACCAACGACTTCCCGTGGATCACCCACGACCTCTTCTTCGAGTGGCGCGAGCACCACCGCCCCGACGCGCCCGACCTGTGGCCGAGTGCGCTGCGCGAGGAGATGGAGGAGGTCATGCAGCGGGTCTTCACCGAGGTCAACAACGGCGTCTACCGCTGTGGTTTCGCGGGCTCGCAGGAGTCGTACGACGCGGCGTACGAGCGGCTGTTCACCGCCCTCGACTGGCTCGAGGAGCGTCTCACCGATCGTCGCTACCTGATGGGCGAGGCGATCACCGAGGCCGACGTGCGGCTGTTCACGACCCTGGTGCGCTTCGACGCGGTCTACCACGGCCACTTCAAGTGCAACCGCAACAAGCTCTCCGAGATGCCGGCCCTGTGGGGCTACGCGCGCGACCTCTACCAGACCCCGGGCTTCGGCAGCACCGTCGACTTCGAGCAGATCAAGGCGCACTACTACGTCGTGCACAGCGAGATCAACCCGACCGGCATCGTGCCGCAGGGGCCGGACGAGTCCGGCTGGCTCACCCCCCATCACCGA
>WLIH01000117.1 GCA_009702305.1 Actinomycetota bacterium
CACGAACGCGTCGTAGAGCAGCGAGGCCTGCAGCGCCGGCGGCATCACCAGGTGCTGCGGCTCCTGCTCCACCGCCCACGTGTGCAGCGACCGCAGCGGTGGCCAGGGACTGTCGGGGGAGACCGCGACCCCGAGCCCCTCGGGCAGGCTCAGCACCAGGCTGTTGACGATGCCGAGCACGAACGCCGGGAGCAGCAGGTAGTCGAGGCGCCGTCGGGTCAGCGTGCCGTCCGGTGTCACGACGTCGCCAGCCCGTGGGTCGCCAGGTCGAGCGCGCGCTCGGTGAGCACGTGCAACGACTCGGTGCGGTCGTCGGCGAGCCACCACTCGTAGGCGTACTCGACGGCGGCCAACGACGCCCGCACCAGGACGCCGGCGCGCAGGTCGGCCCCGACCTCGACCCCGAGCCGGTCCGCCACCGCAGCGACCAACGAGTCGCAGTCCTCCCGGCTCAGCAGCGTCGCGCGGCGCAGGTCGGCGGGCGCCGAGACCATCGCGCGGCGCCAGAGCTCCATCGTCTCGTCGTCGTCGACGAACTGCGAGGTGCGGGCCAGGATCGCCGCGGCGATCGAGGCGGCGACGTCCTCGTCGTGCGGGCGGGCGTGGAAGTTGGCCACGATCTGGGCGCGGCCGCGCTGGGTCGCGCCGAGCAGGAGGTGCTCCTTGCTCGGCACGTGGCGGAAGAATGTGCTCGGCGAGATGCCCACCTCCTCGGCGATCGCCTCGGTCGTCACGTGGTCGTAGCCCTGGTCGGCGAAGAGCTGCAGGGCGACCTGCTGGATGTCGGCGCGCAGCGCCAGTCGTTGGCGCTCGCGCAGCGGCAGGGCGCTCGGCTCGGGGTCGGTCGTCGACATGGTCACCTCGTCGCGTGCTGGGTCGGAGTCGCGTGCTGGGTCGGGGCCAGGGGCGGGGTCGGGATCTGGACGGCGGGCACGCTGGACCCGCCGTCGACGTTCAGCACCGTGCCGGTCACCCACTTCGACGCGGGGGAGGCGAGATAGAGAGCGGCGCAGGCGATGTCGTCGGGCTCGCCTGCTCGGCCCATCGGCGTGCGGTCGACCAGCTGCTGGTGCATCTGCTCGTCGGCCATCACGGTCTCGAGCGCCTGGGTGGCGACGGCGCCGGTGCCGATGGCGTTGACCCGCACCAGCGGCGCGAGCTCGGCGGCGACGTTCTTGGTCATGTGACTCAGGGCTGCCTTGCCGACGCCGTGGGCGACGAACGAGGTGAGCACCATGTCGGCGACTCGGGAGGAGATGTTGACGACGCTGCCACGCCCGGCGGTGTCGACCATCGCCTGGGCAGCGATCTTGGTGAGCAGGAACGGCGCGACGGCGTTGAAGTGGAAGGCCGCGTGCAAGAAGCGCTCCGAGGTGACCATCGCCGGTCGTGGCGCTGTGCCACCGGCGTTGTTGACCAGGATGTCGAGACGGCCGAAGACCCGCACCGCCTCGGCGACCAGGTGCTCGAGCTGATCGGTCTCCATCACGTCGGTCGGCACGGCGAGGCCTCGGCGACCGGTGGCCTCGATCCGGGCGACGACCTCGTCGAGGTCCGCCGCGGTGCGGGCGGCCACCACGACGTCCGCGCCGGCCTCGGCCAGCCCGATGGCGATGCTGCGGCCGATGCCCTGCCCGGCGCCGGTGACGATGGCGACCTGGTCGGTCACGGCGAACTGGTCGAGGATCATCTGCTCGGCTCCGTGCTGCTCGGCCCCGAGGGGGCACCGGACGTGGAAGTGACTGTCAACATAACGGCAACTGTCGTCGAGCGCAGGTGCTGGAGCGCAGACCGCCGCCGGACAGGCGCCGGTCGGGCGGTTTCGGCGCGTGCCGGGGCATAGGGTGAGCGCCATGAGTCGGCGTCCCGAGAGCGAGGACCTGGTCGACGTCCTCATCGAGATCTGGGCCAAGGGCGATCGAGCCCATGCGGTGATGCCCTCCGAGCCGCAGCTCGCGGCCGAGACGGGAGCCAGTCGCGCCTCGGTGCGCGAGGCGCTGATCCGGCTCGAGGAGCGCGGCTACATCCACCGCTCCCACGGTGCGCGGACCGCGATCAACTCCCGGCTCGGCACAGTCGGGGCGCGGGTCGACCAGCAGCGCGACCACCTCGAGGCGATCGCGAGGGCGGGCTACGAGCCGGGGCTCACGGTGCTCTCGGCGGCCTACGACGTCATCGGCACGCCGGCGGGCGGCGACTCCGCGCCGTTCCACGACCTGGCGCCGGGCACGCCCGTGCTGCGCACCCGCAAGGTCTGGAGCGCGGACGGCCATCCCTACGTGCTCGCCGACGACCTGATCCCGGTGGTGGGTCGCGCGGCGACCGACGGCCTCGACGAGTCGGAGCCGGTCTTCGACCTCGCCGAGCGGCTCAACGGCGTCGCGGTGGCCTGGGAGACGGTGTGGTTCGGCGCCGACCAGCTCGCGCCGGACGAGCAGGAGGCACTCGGCCTCGCGGCGCCTGAGCCGGTGCTGGTGCTGACCTACTGCGGGGTCGGGGCGGGTGACGACGTCGCCTACTGGTGCCGTGAGGTGCAGCTCTCGGCGCCGCCGCGCCTGCGCAACGTCCTGGTGCGTCGTGTGAGCCGCGGCTGAGACGTGTCGGTCGCGTAACGGCTCGATTAACTTGTCAGACAAGTGTTGCGCACTTGTCTGACAAGTAGCACTCTTGTCGCAGGCCGCATCGAGCGGCGGCGACGACGAGCTTGCGAGGCACCATGACGACCACCCTGCGGACCCACCGCCTCAGCGCTGCACCCCTGAGCGAGAGCGGCTTCGCGGCGTACGGCGTGGTCCTGCGCAGCATGCCCGACGGCACGCCCTTCACCGAGGCGGAGGCCCAGCTCGACGTCAGCGGCGGCACGCCGCGCTTCTACGTGATGCACCTGGAGGACAAGGCGCCGACCTTCGTCGGCATCACCCGCCACCTGGCCACGACCCAGACCCTGATGTCGACCCGCGGCGAGGAGTGGCTGATCGCCGTCGCGCCACCGGCTGCCGCCGACGACGACCGGCCTCCGGCGCTGAAGGACATCGAGGCCTTCGTGGTGCCGGGCAACGTCGCCATCACGATGCGCAAGGGCACCTGGCACGCCGGCCCGTTCTTCACCGAGCCGTCGGTCGACTTCGCCAACCTCGAGCTGTCCGACACCAACGTCGTCGACCACCACACCTACCGCCTCGACCGCGAGATCGGCGTGCAGATCACCATCGACCTGCCCAGCGATCTGCCCGGCGCCACGAGCTGAGCGCCGCGAGATGAGCAACGGCATCCGACCACGGCGGCTCGCCGACCTGGAGGACCAGGTGCGCGAGCAGGTCGCCCTCACGGCGTACGACGCGCCCGCGTGGGCCGGGCTCGACGACGGCACGCTCCCCGTGGTCGTCGTCGGCGCCGGCCAGGCCGGCCTGAGCGCGGCGTTCGGCCTGCGCCGCAAGGGCATCCGCGACGTCCTGGTCATCGACGCTGCCGCCGCCGACGCGACGGGCCCGTGGGCCAGCTATGCCCGCATGCACACGCTGCGCACGCCGAAGGACGCCCTGTGGCCGGCGTGGGGAGTGCCGGCCGCGACACCGCGGGCGTGGTTCACCGCGACGCACGGCCGCGCTGCGTGGGAGGAGCTGGTCCAGCTGCCCACGAGCGGGTGGCGCGACTTCCTGCGGTGGTATCGCGAGATCCTCGAGATCGAGGTCTCCTCCGGGACCTCGCTCACCGCGATCCGTCCGGCGGCGGGCGCCCTGGAGCTCGAGCTGGTCGACGAGCGGGGGCCACGGACCGTGCGGGCCGCGCGGGTCGTCTTGGCGACCGGCATCGAAGGCGCCGGCGGTCGGCGGGTGCCGAGTCTCTTCGACGGGCTGCCCGCGCACCGGTGGTCGCACATCCACGACGACATCGACTTCGCCGGCCTGCGCGGCCTGCGGGTCGGCATCCTCGGCGGTGGCACCGGCGCCTTCGACAACGCGGCGACCGCCCTGGAGGCCGGCGCGGCCAGCGTCACCGTGCACATGCGGCGCGCCGCCATGCCGAGCGTCAGCCCGTATCGCTGGATGGAGTTCCCGGGGCTGCTCGAGCACTACCCGTCGTTCACCGACGACCAGAAGTGGACCTTCAACGAGCACCTCGCGCGCGTCGACCAGCCGGCCACCCAGGGAGCGATCTGGCGCGCCTACGCACATGAGACGTTCGAGCTGCGTACGTCGTCGCCGTGGCTGGGCGTCGACCTGGTGGGCGACGACCTCGTCGTCCGAACGCCGCAGGGGAGCGAGACCTACGATCACCTGCTGGCGGCCACCGGCGTCTCGGTCGACCTCGCGGCCCGACCCGAGCTGGTCGACCTGGTCGACGACATCGCCTGCTGGCGCGACCGTTACGCCCCGCCGAGCGACACGACCGCCGCGGACCTGCTCGGGCACCCGTATCTGAGCGACACCTTCGCGCTGACCTCGCGCACCGGCCGGCTCGCCGACGCGCTCTCGCGGGTCTATCTCTTCAACCACGGCGCCCGGATGAGCGTCGGCATCCTCGGCCACCAGATCTCCGGTCTCAGCGGCGGCGTCGAGCGCCTCGTGCACGGCGTCGTGCGCGACACCTTCGTCGAACGCTCGGAGTCGGTGCTGGCCAGCTATCTGACCTATGCCGAGCCCGCGGGCGTCGTGCTCGGGGCACGTGCCGAGGCGGGGGTGGCGCATGCCTGACCAGTTCAACGCCTTCGTCGTCGGACCCGCCACGTGGGTGCCCGGGCGACCCGGCGGACCGCTGACCGGGCTGACGGTCGCCGTGAAGGACGTCATCGACGTCGCCGGTCTGCCCACGCGACACGGGCTCTGCGTCGATGCGGCGCCGGCCGGTGCCTCGGCAGCGGCCGTCGCGGCTGTCGTGGCCGCCGGTGCGACCTGCGTCGGCAAGACCGCGACCGACCAGCTGGCCTTCGGTCTGA
The DNA here is from genome assembly GCA_009702305.1 of Actinomycetota bacterium. Taxonomy (GTDB): domain Bacteria; phylum Actinomycetota; class Actinomycetes; order Propionibacteriales; family Nocardioidaceae; genus Nocardioides. Next base: position 4,937 of record WLIH01000117.1, read on the forward strand.
GCGGCCTCGACACCGCCGGTGCCGCTCCCCGCAACCCGCGCCACGAGGACCGACTCCCCGGCGGGTCGTCCTCGGGCGCCGCTGCGGCGGTCGCGGGTGGGTTGGTCGACGTCGCGATCGGCACCGACACCGCCGGCTCGGTGCGCGTCCCGGCGTCGTACTGCTCGATCGTCGGCTTCCGACCCACCCACGGCAGCGTCTCGGTCGACGGGGTCGCGGCGCTCGCCCCGGACTTCGACACGGTGGGCTGGCTCGCGTCGAGCGTGCACCTCGCGCAGGCCGTGGGCGACGTGCTGCTGCCCGACGACACCGCGACGGTGACCACGCCCACCGAGCTGCTGTTGCTCGTGGAAGCGCTCGACGCCCTCGACCCGGCCGACGCCGCCGGCATCCGCCGTGGCGTCACGGCGCTCGCGCAGGTGTGGGGCGTGCCGGTGCGCAGCATGCGGCTCGGCTCCTCCGTGGCCGAGGTCGGCGCCGCCTTCCGCGGCGACCAGCTCGCGCAGATCGCCGCCCGGCATCCCGCGGTGTCCCTGCCCGCCGGTCTGGTCGCCGCCGTGCGAGAGCGCTTCGACCAGGCGCACGCCGGTGCGGCCGGGTCGCCGACGGCAGCGCGCATCGCGGCACGCTCCAGCCTCGAGCCCCTGCTCGCCGCGCTCGCAGGCGGCGCGGTGCTGGCCCTGCCGGCCGCGGCTGGTCCCGCGCCGCGGCTCGAGGACGTCACGTCGGCGTCGTACGCCGAGCACCGCGCCACGACCGTGGCGCTGAACGCGATCGCCGGCCTGCTCGGCGCGCCGAGCCTCGTGCTTCCGACCCCCGCTGATGACGCGAGCGACGCCCCCGGTGTCGGGCTGGCACTCGTGGCCGCGCCAGGGGCCGATCGGATGTTGCTGGCCGCGGCTGGGCGCTCCGAGCTGCCCGATGCCGAGATCGCGCCGCTCGGCTCCGAGTCGCTGCGCAGCGCCTTCTACGACTACGAGGCGGCCTTCGTGCGCCATGACCTCGCCGCCCTGTCCGACCAGTTCGCGCCGGGGCCGTCGACGATCCGCTTCGCACCCGACGGTGCCGCCTACGGCCGCACCGCGATCGACGCGCGACGAGCTGCCGCGCCGTCCGCCGCGCAGCCGCGCGACGTCGTGCGACTGACCTTCTCCCACCTGGGGCCCGACGTCGGGGTGACCGCGCTGGAGTACCAGCGCGCTAGCGGCGTACGAGGTCTCCAGACCCAGACATGGCAGCGCCGAGACGGCAGGTGGCGAGTCGTGCTCGCCCACGTGTCGCTGCTCGGCGATGTCGAACAGGTACCGATCTCGGCAGGTCCCGTCCCCACCCACCGCACCACTAGCGCAAAGGAAGTAACCCCACGATGAACGGCACCTTGCTCAGGACCGCCTTGACCGTCGCCGCCACCGGCACCCTCCTCGCGGCGCTCGCCGGATGCTCGGACGCACCCGCCGAGAGCAGCAGCGACAAGCCGGAGACTGCCGCCAGCACGTTCCTCCCCTGCATCGCAGCCACCGTCGGCGGCTTCGCCGACCGCTCCTTCAACCAGCTCAACCGCGCGGGCATGCAGAGCGCCGCCGACGCCCTCGACGTCGAGATGAAGGGCGTCGAGTCCCGCACGCAGGACGACTACGCCGGCAACCTGGCCAGCCTGGCCGGCCAGGGGTGCTCCGTCATCGAGGCCGTCGGCTTCGACATGGCCGCCGACACGCAGGCGGCGGCGAAGGAGAACACCGACGTCGACTACCTGATGGTCGACGCCACCCTCTCCGATGCCGACGGTCAGGAGGTGACGCTGCCCAACGTGAAGCCGATGCTCTTCGAGACCGGCGCCCCGTCGTACCTCGCGGGCTACCTCGCCGCGGGCACCACCACCTCGGGCAAGGTCGGCGTCTACGGCGGCATCCAGATCCCGCCCGTCACGGCCTTCATGGACGGCTTCGCCCAAGGCGTCGCTGCCTACAACGAGGCCCACGACGCCGAGGTCGAGGTCGTCGGCTGGGACGTCGAGAAGCAGGACGGCCTGTTCGTCGGCAACTTCGAGGACGCCAACGCCGCCCGCTCGCTCTCGGAGAACATGTTCTCCCAGGGCGTCGACGTGATCATGCCGGTCGCCGGGGGTCTCTTCTCCGGCACGGCCGAGGCGATCAAGGACTCGGGCGAGGACATCGCCCTGATCGGCGTCAACGACGACGGCTACGAGGTCGCACCCGAGTACGCCGGCATGTTCTTGACCTCGGTGCTGAAGAACATGGCCGTCGCGACGGAGGATGTCGTGACCGAGATCGCCGACAACGGCTTCGACAACACGACCTACCTCGGCACGATCACCAACAACGGTGTCGGGATCGCGCCGTACCACGACTGGGACGCCAAGGTGAGCGACGAGCTGAAGGCCGAGGTCGCCGACCTGCAGCAGCAGTTCGTCGACGGAGATCTCACCCTGAGCTGACCAGCCCGACCGTCCGAACGCCCGACCATCCGACCGCCGACGACCGACG
>WLIH01000118.1 GCA_009702305.1 Actinomycetota bacterium
CCGGCCAGCACGTTGTCGTAGATCGACATCGTGGGGAAGGGGTTGGGTCGCTGGAAGACCATCCCGATCTGGCGTCGTACGGCGACCGGGTCGATGCCCGGGTCGTAGAGCGACTGGCCGTCGACGACGACCTTGCCCTCGACCCGCGCGCCCGGGATCACCTCGTGCATGCGGTTCAGCGACCGCAGGAAGGTCGACTTGCCGCACCCGGAGGGGCCGATGAACGCGGTGACGGAGCGCGCCTTGATCGTCATGTTGACGCCCTGCACGGCGAGGAAGTCGCCGTAGTAGATGTCGAGGTCGGAGACGTCGATGCTCTTGGCCATGGTGGTGTTCTGCTCCTAGCGCCCGGTCTTGGGGGCGAAGATCTTGCCGATGATGCGGGCGACGATGTTCAGGATCATGACGATGAGGATCAGCACGAGCGCCCCACCCCACGCGTAGCTCAGGCCCTTGGGCGTCGAGTACGTGTACTGCTGGTAGATGAAGACGGGCAGGGTGGTCATCCGGCCGTCGAACAGGTTGGTGTTGACCGAGTCGGTGGCGCCGGCGACGACCAGCAGCGGCGCGGTCTCGCCGATGATGCGCGAGATCGCGAGCACGACGCCGGTCACGATGCCGCCCAGGCAGGTCGGCAGCACGACCTTCGCGATGGTGCGCCACTTCGGCACGCCGAGGGCGTACGACGCCTCGCGCAGGTCGTCGGGCACCAGGCGCAGCATCTCCTCGGTGGAGCGGACCACCGTCGGGATCATCAGCAGCGACAGGGCGACCGAGCCGCCGAAGCCGAAGCGGATCGACGGGCCGAGGATCAGCACGAAGAGCGAGAGCGCGAAGAGGCCGGCGACGATGGACGGGATGCCCGTCATCACGTCGACGAGGAAGGTGAGGATCCGCGCCAGGCGCTTGCCCTTGCCGTACTCGATCAGGTAGATCGCGGCGAAGATGCCGATCGGCACCGAGATCAGCGCCGCCATGCCGGTGACCAGCAGGGTGCCGAGCAGGGCGTGGTAGAGCCCGCCCTGGGCGTCTCCGATGACATTGCGCATCGAGTAGGTCAAGAAGTCCGGGCTGACCGTCGACATGCCCTCGCGCACCACGGTGACCACCAGCCAGATCAGCGGCACCAGGGCGATCAGGAACGTCGTCCACACCAGGCTCGTGGCGAGCCGGTCGACGGCGGCGCGCCGGCTCTCGATCAGCGCCGACCAGACGGGCAGCACGATCAGGAAGACCACGAACGCCGCGAACACGCCGAGCGCGAGGCTCGCACCGAAGATCCAGAGCAGAGCACCGATGCCGGCGGAGCCGACGGCGACCAGCAGCGGAGCCCAGGACGGCAGCCGCGGCTCGACCAGCACGACGTCCGGCGTGCGAGTCGCCTCGAGCGTGCTCATCGCGCCATCCTGCGCTGGCTGCGACCGGCGACCCACCGGGCGAGGAAGTTGATCGCGAAGGTGAACGCGAAGAGCACGAGGCCGGTGGCGATCAGGACGGCCTGCTTGTCGGGCGAGGCCTCCTTGTAGTTGACCGCGATGTTGGAGGCGATGGTGGCGGGGTTCTCACCCGAGATCAGGTTGAGGGTGACGATCGGCTTGGCCGAGAGCACCATCGCGACGGCCATCGTCTCGCCGAGCGCACGGCCCAGGCCGAGCATCACGGCCGAGATCATGCCGGAGCGCGCATAGGGGAAGACCGTCATCCGGATCATCTCCCACCGGGTCGCACCGAGGGCGAGTGCCGCCTCCTCGTGCAGCCGCGGGGTCTGCGCGAAGACCTCGCGCGAGATGGCGGTGATGATCGGCAGGATCATGATCGCGAGGACCAGCCCGGCGGTCAGGATCGTGCGACCCGACGCGGACGGCGGCCCGGCGAAGAAGGGCAGGAAGCCGAGGTAGTCGTGCAACCAGACCTGGATGCTGCCGACGTGCTGGGCGAGCTCGCGGCCACCCCAGAGGCCGTAGACGACCGACGGCACGGCGGCGAGCAGGTCGATCAGGTACGCCACCGGCGTGGCGATCCGGCGCGGCGCGTAGTGCGAGATGAACAGCGCGATGCCGATGGCGAGCGGCACGGCGAAGATGATGGCGATGATCGCGGCCAGCACCGTGCCGAAGATCAGCGGGCCGACGTACCCGAGGAAGCTCGTCGCCGGTGAGTAGAGCCCCTCGTCGACCGACAGTCCCGGGTAGCCCTCGATCGCCAGGAAGGCGAACACGCCGGCCAGGGCCAGCATGATCACGCCACCCGAGCCCACGGCGATCCCGCGGAAGACGCGATCACCCAGCGCCTGGGGTGTCTTGGCCGCCCGCTCGGTCTCGGGCGGGCTCTGGGTCACGGACACGGGACTCCTGTCTGGTGCAACGGGCGGTGCTGCGGCGAGTGTGCCGCTCCCCACGCGTTCGTGCGGCGGCCGGTATGGACCGGCCGCCGCACGTCAGGCGTGGATCGCGGCACGGATCACTGGGCGGTGATGCCCTCGAGGATCGCGAGCGCGTCGGCCTGGACACCGGCGTCGAGCGGCGCGGAGCCTGCCTCGGCGTTGGCGGCCTCCTGGCCCTCGGGCGAGATGACGTACTCGAGGTAGGCCTTCACGACCTCGGCCTGGTCGGCCGGGTAGGTCTGGCAGGCCAGCAGGTACGACACCAGGATGACCGGGTAGGCGCCCGACTCGGTGGTGGCGCGGTCGATGTCGAAGGCCATGTCCGTAGGCGCGTTGCCCTCGGTCAGAGGCGAGATCGCCAGGGTCTTCGCCGCGCCGTCCGTGGACGGCGCGTTGAAGTCCGAGCCGACCTTGACCGAGACGACGCCGAGGTCGCCCGCGGCGCTGGCGTCGGCGTACGCGATGTAGCCCTCATTGTCGGTGACCAGGCCGGTGACGCCCGAGGTGCCCTCGGCCGCCTCGCCGCCGGAGATGTCGGAGGGCCACTCGCCGTCCGGCTCGAAGCTCCAGCCGCCAGCGGCCTCGAGGTACTTCGTGAAGTTCTCCGTCGTGCCCGAGTCGTCGGAGCGGTGCACCGGCACGATGTCGCTCGACGGGAGGTCGGCGTCGGGGTTGTCGGCGACGATCGCCTGGTCGTCCCAGGCCGTGATCGAGCCGTCGAAGATGCCGGTGAGCACCTCGGCCGAGAGGTTCAGAGAGTCGATGCCGGGCAGGTTGAAGACCACGGCGATCGGGCTGACGTACGCCGGCACCTGGATGACGTCGGAGCCACCGCAGCGCTCCTTGGCAGCGGTGAGCTCGCCCTCCTCGTCGGTGATCGGCGAGTCGGTGCCTGCGAAGAGGTAGGCCTCGTTGATGAAGTTCTCACGACCGGTGCCGGAGCCGACCGGGTCGTAGTTGATGGTCACGTCGGGGTTCGCGGTCTGGAAGCCGGCTCGCCAGGCGGCCTGGGCCTTCTCCTGCGAGGTGGCGCCGCCGCCGGCGAGGTCGCCGGAGAGGCCGGTGGCAGCGTCGCTGCTGCCGCCGTCGGTGCTGGGGGTCTCCTCGTTGCCCGCGCCACACGCGGACAACAGCAGCGCGAGCGCTGCGATACCGGGGACGACGGCACGACGGATGGAAGTGCTGTTCACTTCTGTCTCCTGAGTCTTCTCATGGCTGGACGAGAGGGACGCTAGGGAGCCCAGATGACCGGCTCCGGGGACGAGGGTGAACGAGCGGTGAACTCGATCCGCCCATTCGATGTCGCTCAGTCGGGCACGCGACGTACATCACGTGAACACGGCCGCGGAGGGCCTCCCCGCTCTTGACTCAGCGCGGCTGATGACGCTCGGTGGCCACGACGCGGCCCTTGCGCAGGTGCAGGACGCAGATCTCGCCGAGAGCGAGCCCCGGGTCGGGGATCCCGAGCGCGTCGAAGGCCAACGGGAGCACCGGCCGGTGGGTGCACACGGCGAGCCCGCGACGGGTGTCGTCGCCCCTCGTGACGAGGTCCTCGACCAGGCTGCGGACCGCCTTGGCTGTGCAGTCCTCCTCGGAGAGCCTGCGCTGTCGCTCGATCTCGAGGCCGACGGTCTCGGAGTACGGCGCAAGCGTCTCGAGGCAGCGCGTGCTCGTGGAGGAGACGAGCGCGGAGACGTCGTACGCCGCCAGCACCGGCACCAGCGCGAGCGCCTGCGCCCGGCCGGCGACGACGAGCGGGCGGACCCGGTCGTCGCGACGCCAGGCCGCCCGCGAGCGGGACGCGCCGTGGCGCACGACGACCAGCGCCTGCGTGCGTCGGCGCAGCGTCCAGGCCTCGCGCAGGGTGTCGCGATCGTGGGGGTAGGTGAGCCGGGTCAGCGCCTCGTCGTAGGGCACCCACGCGACCGCGTCGATCTCGCTGTTGACCTCGTAGCTGCTGACGTCGTCGGAGCCGACCGCGCGACCCACCCAGTAGTGCACGGTCTTCATCCGGTGGGCCACGGGGTAGCGCTGGCTGCCGAGCGGCGGACCGAGCCGGACGTGCACCCCGGTCTCCTCCTCGACCTCGCGCACAGCCGCGGTGGTCGCATGCTCGCCCGGATCGAGCTTGCCTTTGGGGAAGGCCCAGTCGTCGTACCGCTCCCGGTGCACCAGCAGCACCTCGCGCCCGGGTCGGAACACCACAGCGCCCGCGGCGATGACGTCCATGCCCGTAGTCTCACACCACATCTCGACCGATCGATGAGGAGACCCGCTCCGTGCGCATGCGCATCGTGGTGGCCGCGACGGCGGCCGCCGTGCTCGTCGTGGTCGCCCTCGCCGTGGTGGTCGGACGCGACTGGTGGCAGGAGCGGGAACGCACCGAGCTGGAGCGGGCGGTGCGGCTGGTGCCGAGCGACACCGAGCGCTACTCGTGGACGGACTGGACCGGCGTACGCCGGGCGCTCGACACGGACCTGACGGTCGCCTCCACCGGGGAGGAGGTCCGCGCCTTCCTGGCCGACGGGTTCGAGGCCGATCTGACCTCGACCTCGGCTCTGGTCGACTCGGGCCCGGTGCTGCAGGACTCCTTCGGCTGGTCGCCCGCGACCGTCGACTGGGAGCTGTTCGCCCAGGGCGAGGACGGGTCGGCCGACCTGGTGCACCTCTCCGACTCCGTCGACCTCGACGACGTGACCGACCGCCTGGTCGACCTGGGCTACGAGCGGCCGAGCAGCGACGACGGCATCTGGGCCGGCGGCGAGCAGGTGCTGGCCCAGATCGAGCTGTCCTCCGGTGGCACTCTCACCCCGACGTTGCAGTACGTCGCCGTGGATGCCGAGCAGCGCCTCCTCGCCTTCAGCGACAACGTGGAGTACCTCCCGACGGCCTTGGCCGCCCTCGGCGAACCCCAGGGGCGCACCGTCGACGAGGTGGTCGCCGCGGTGGCCGACACGTCGCCGGTGTCGGCGGCGATCTACTCGGGCGACTTCGCCTGCCGCGGGCTCGCGATGGCCCAGGCCGACGAGGACGACCAGCAGCTGGCGCGCGACCTGATCGCCCGGGCGGGCCCGGTCAACGCGATGACCGGCTTCGCGATGGTGGCCGAGCAGAGCGGCCACCTCCGGGTGGCGATGTCCTTCGAGAGCGACGATCAGGCCGAGGTCAACGCCGACACCCGCGCGGTGCTGGCCGCCGGCCCCGCCGTCGGACAGGGCGGCGACTTCGCCGACCGGTTCGAGGTCCTCGAGGTCAGCTCCGACGGCCCGGTCGTGACCCTCGAGCTCGACCCGGTGCCCGATGTGTACGTGCTCTCCGACCTCAGCACCGGGCCGCTGCTCTTCGCGACCTGCTGACCGGCTGCCCGGGCTGCCCGGACTGCCCGGACCGCCCGGACCGCCCGGACCGCTAGGAGAAGCGTCGCAGCCGCAGGCTGTTGGCGACCACGAAGACCGACGACAGGGCCATCGCTGCGCCCGCGATCATCGGGCTCAGGAAGCCGGCCGCGGCCAACGGGAGCGCCGCGACGTTGTAGGCGAAGGCCCAGAAGAGATTGCCCCGGATCGTCGTGAGGGTCCGACGGGCCAGGCGCACGGCGTCGGCGGCGAGCAGCAGGTCGCCGCGCACCAGGGTGAGGTCGGCGGCCTGGATGGCGACGTCGGCCCCGGTGCCGATCGCGATCCCGAGATCGGCCTGCGCGAGGGCGGCGGCGTCGTTGACGCCGTCGCCGATCATCGCCACGACGCGTCCCTGGGCCTGCAGGGCCCGGATCGTGTCGAGCTTGCCGGCCGGGAGCACGCCGGCGACCACGTCGATGATGCCCACCTCGGCCGCCACCGCACGAGCGGCGCGCTCGTGGTCACCGGTGAGCAGCACCGGGTCGAGACCCAGGGCGCGGAGCCGGCCGAGGGCTTCGACGGAGGTGGGCCGGACGGTGTCGGCGACGACCAGCACGCCGCGCGCAGCGCCGTCCCACCCGACCACCACCGGGGTCCGTCCGGCGGCCTCGGCCGCCTCGACAGCGGCATCGATCCCGGCGCTCGTGGTCAGGCCCTCCTCCGCCAGCAGCCGCGCTCGCCCGAGCACGACGCGAGTCCCGTCGACCTGCCCGACGACACCGAGACCCTCGCGGTTGGCGAAGGCATCGAGCTGTCCGTGGTCGGCGCCGGCGGCGATCGCCCGCGCGATCGGGTGCTCCGAGCCGCCCTCCAGGGTGGCCGCCCGTCGGCGTACGTCGGCCTCGGTGGCGCCGTGCGCGACGACCTCGACCAGGCTCATCCGGCCCGTGGTGACGGTGCCGGTCTTGTCGAGCACGACCGTGTCGACGCGGCGGGTCGACTCGAGCGCCTCCGGTCCGCGGATCAGGATGCCCAGCTGGGCGCCCCGGCCGGTGCCGACCAGCAGTGCGGTGGGCGTGGCGAGCCCGAGCGCGCAGGGGCAGGCCACGACGAGCACCGCGACGGCGGCCGTCGCGGCCGAGGCCGCGGAGGCACCCGCCCCCAGCCAGAAGCCGAGCGTGGCCACGGAGAGGGCGATCACGATCGGCACGAAGACGCCGGAGATCCGGTCCGCGAGCCGCTGGACCTCGGCCTTGCCGTGCTGGGCCTCCTCGACCAGGCGCACCATCTGCGAGAGCTGGGTGTCGGTGCCGATGCGGGTGGCGCGCACGACCAGGCGGCCACCGGCGTTGACGGTCGCACCGGTGACGGCCGAGCCCGGGCCGACCTCGACCGGCACCGGCTCTCCGGTCAGCAGCGAGGCATCGAGTGCCGACGTGCCGGACTCGACGACACCGTCGGTGGCGACCTTCTCCCCCGGGCGCACGACGAAGCGGTCGTCGACCGCGAGCCGCTCGACCGGCAGGCTCTCCTCCCGGCCATCGCGCAGCACCGTGACTTCCTTGGCCCCGAGCTCCAGGAGGGCTCGCAGGGCCGATCCGGCCTGCTTCTTGGAGACCTTCTCGAACCACTTGCCCGCGAGCAGGAACGTCGTGACGCCGGTCGCGGCCTCGAGGTAGATGTTGCC
>WLIH01000119.1 GCA_009702305.1 Actinomycetota bacterium
ACCTGCTCCTCGACGATGTTGAGCATCGTCCAGGTCTGACGGCAGCCGGCGATGTCGTGCAGGAAGTGCTCGAGCACCTGCTGGCCGTGCTCGGTGTGCAGCACCTCGGGGTGCCACTGCACGCCGGCCAGACCGTCGGCGACGTTCTCGAACGCCGCCACCGGCGTGATCTCGGTCGAGGCCAGCACGGTGAAGCCGGCCGGCGCCTCGACCACGGAGTCGCCGTGCGACATCCAGACGCGGTGCTCGGCCGGGATGTCGGCCAGCAGGGTGCCGGGCTCGGTCACGGTCACCGCCGTGCGCCCGTACTCGCGGCCACCGGTCTGGGCGACCTCGCCGCCCAGGCCGCGGGCCATCAGCTGGAAGCCGTAGCACATGCCGAAGACGGGGGTGCCGGACGTGAAGAGCGCCGGGTCGATCGTGGGGGCGCCGTCCTCGTAGACCGACGACGGGCCGCCGGACAGGATGATCGCCTTCGGGCGCCGGGCCAGCATCTCGGAGACCGGCAGGTGGTGCGGCACGATCTCGGAGTAGACGCGGGCCTCACGGACCCGTCGGGCGATCAGCTGGGCGTACTGCGCGCCGAAGTCGACGACGAGGACCACGTCGTGATCGGGGCCGTGGTCGGGGGTGTCGGTCACGCGTGCAGCCTATCGAGACGAACATCCAGGAAATGCACCAGGGCCCGGCCGGGGAGGGAGGGTGGCCGGGCCCTGATCGTCCACGCATCTGTTGGACAGCGCCTGGACCGATGACCCGGCGATTGGGAGGGAGCATGACTGCCGGGTCGATAGCCTCAACGAGGCGTCAGGTGTCGGGTTACGCGGGTGACGGCCTGTCCCGGAATTTCTCGCTCCGGTCTAGACAATCGGTCGGCAGGCGGTCAGCTCACACCGACGATCGGCAGTCGCAGCGCCGCGGGAGCGGTGGGCGGCACGGCGGGCGAGGCGGGCGCGACCGGGGCCAGGCGGGCGTACTCCGAGCCGAGCTCGGGGCGCGGATCGGCCTCGCCCTTGTTGGGCCAGAACGCCATCGCCCGCTCCGCCTGGGCCGTGATCGTCAAGGACGGGTTCACGCCGAGGTTGGCGCTGATCGCACTGCCGTCGGCGACGTGCAGGCCGGGGTAGCCGTAGACGCGCTGGTAGGCGTCGATGACGCCCGAGTCAGCCGTCTCGCCGATGGCGCAGCCGCCGATGAAGTGCGCGGTGAGCGGCATGTTGAACGGCTCGCCGATGTTGCCGCCGGCCGTGCCGCCCAGGACGCCGGCGATCTTGCGCACCGCCTCGTTGGCGACCGGGATCCAGGTCGGGTTCGGGGCGCCGTGACCCTGTCGCGACGTCATCCGCCACTGTCCGGTCAGCTTGTTGCGCTTGCCGTAGGTGGTGATCGAGTTGTCCAGGCTCTGCATGACCAGCGCGATGACGGTGCGCTCGGACCAGTGCTTGAGGTCGTAGAGCTGGCGGATGTTGGAGCGCTCCTTCCACATCTCCTTGAGCCAGACCTGCCAGCGCGGGGCATCGCTGTCGCCGTCGGTCAGCACCGTCTGCATCATCGCCATCGTGTTGAAGCCCTTGCCGTAGCGGCACGGCTCGATGTGCGTGTGCTCGTCGGGGTGCCAGCTCGAGGTGATCGCGACGCCGTAGGAGTAGTCGGTGGTGTCGTTGGGCGCCGCGATCGCACCCAGGATCGACTCGGAGTTGGTGCGCGAGAGGAAGCCCAGCCTCGGCGAGAGGGCGGGCAGGTGGCCCTCGTCCTTCATCCGGTGCAGGAGCTTCTGGGTGCCGAGCGATGCCGCCGCGAAGATGACGTGCTCGGCGGTGAGCACGCGCGTCGTCCGGGCGGTGGCGCGCTTGGCCTTGGTGAACTTGATCGCGACGTCGTAGCCGCCACCCTCGCGCGGGTTGACCTGCGTGACCGTGGTGAGCGGCATGACGCGAGCCCCGCGCTTCTCGGCGAGGTAGAGGTAGTTCTTCACCAGGGTGTTCTTGGCGTTGTGCCGACAGCCCGACATGCACTCGCCGCAGTTGAGGCAGGCGTTGCGCTCGGGCCCCTCGCCGCCGAAGAACGGGTCGGCGACAGCCTGGCCCGGCTCCGCGCCCGGTCCGCCGAAGAAGACGCCGACCGGGGTGGGGTGGAAGGTGTCGCCCGCGCCCATGTCGGTGGCGACCTTCTCCATCACGTCGTCGGCGGGGGTGCGGACGGGGTTCTCGACGACGCCGAGCATCCGCTTGGCCTGGTCGTAGTACGGCGCGAGCTCCTCGCGCCAGTCGGTGATCGAGGCCCACTGCGGGTCGCGGTAGAACTGCTCGAGCGGCTCGTAGAGCGTGTTGGCGTAGACCAGCGAGCCGCCGCCGACGCCCGCGCCGGCCACGATCATCGTGTCGCGCACCGCGTCGATGCGCTGGATGCCGTACATGCCCAGGGCAGGGGCCCACAGGTAGCGCTTCAGGTCGAAGGTGCCGGAGGCGAAGTCCTTGTCCTCGAAGCGGGCACCGGCCTCGATGACGCCGACCCGGTAGCCCTTCTCGGTCAGGCGCAACGCACTGACGGACCCGCCGAAGCCGGATCCGATGACGAGGACGTCGTAGTCGTACTTCTCGTGCTTGGCCATCGTCATGCCCTTCCGAGCTTCTTCATCAGCCGCAGGTTGGCTGTCATCACCTTGGCGTACGCACTGTCGGACATGCCGAGCATCGGGGCGAAGCGCACCAGCCGCTGCGTGGCGACCGACTGCGACTCGGTGTAGCGGTGGATGCCCTCGCTGCCCTGGCGGCGGCCCATGCCGGACTCGCGCATGCCGCCCATGGGGGCGTCGATGCTGGCGAACGTCGCCCCGAAGGCCTCGTTGATGTTGACCGTGCCGCACTTGATGTGGCGCGCGATCTCCCGTGCGCGAGCGCCGTCCTGGCTGTAGACGGATCCGTTGAGGCCGTACTCCCCGTCGTTGGCGCGGGCGACCGCGTCGGCCTCGTCGTGGAAGCGGTAGAGCGAGATGACCGGCCCGAAGGTCTCGTTGCCGAAGCAGGTCATGTCGGGGGTCACCCCCTCGAGGATCGTGGGCTCGTAGAAGTACGGGCCCAGGTCGGGGCGTGCCTTGCCGCCGGCCAGCACCCGGGCCCCCTTGGCGACGGCGTCGTCGACGTGGGCCACGACGGTGTCGAGCTGGTCCTGGGAGATCAGCGATCCCATGTCGGTGCCCCACGCCAGCGTCGCGCCGAGGCTCATCGCCTGGGTGCGCGCCACGAAGCGCTCGACGAAGCGGTCGTAGACCTGGTCGGCGACGAAGAGCCGCTCGGTCGAGACGCAGAGCTGCCCGGCGTTCGAGAACGACGCCCGCACGGCGCCCTCGGCGGCCTTCTCGACGTCGGCGTCGCGCAGCACGAGCATGGGGTTCTTGCCGCCCAGCTCCAGCGAGCAGCCGATCAGTCGGTCGGCGCAGCCCTGGGCGACGCGCTTGCCCGTGGCGGTCGAGCCGGTGAAGCAGATGTAGTCGGCCTTGCCGATGATCGAGGTGCCGATCTTGGAGCCGGGCCCGGCCACGACCTGCCACAGGTCCTTCGGGAAGCCGGCCTCCTCGAGCAGCTGGGCCGCGACGAGTGCGGACAGCATCGTCTGGCTGTCGGGCTTGGTGACCACGGCATTGCCCGCCATCAGCGCCGGCAGACCGTCGCACAGCGCCATGGTGAAGGGGTAGTTCCAGGGGCTGATGATGCCGACGACGCCCTTCGGCACCCGGTTGACCTCGACCCGGGTCAGGCCGGGCACCACCCCGAGCTTGCGCTGGGTGTCGAGGTGCTGGTGGGCCGTGCGGGCGTAGTAGCGCGCGGTGAGCGCGATGTGCAGCGGCTCGTCGAAGGCGTGCTTGCGGGCCTTGCCCGACTCCCACACGATCAGGTCGATGATCTCGTCCTGGCGGTCGAGAACCAGGTCGTGCAGGCGCAGCATGATCGCCGAGCGGTGCTCCAGGCTGGTGCGCGCCCACGCGGCCTGCGCACGCCGCGCCCGAGCGAACGCCTCGACGACGTCGGCCTCAGTGGACTGCGGCACGTGGGCGAGCGGGGCGCCGTTGATCGGCGAGCGGGTCTCGACCGTGGTGCCGCTGGTGGCGACCAGGCGCGAGGTCAGGGCTGCGACGTAGTCCGGCTCCAACGCGTACGACGCCGTGGGGTCGTGCTCGGGATCGTGCGGGCCTTCAACGACCGGACCACCGGCGGGCGTGGGATTCGCAGCGTTCATGTACCGAGAGTATGTGACCGCGGTCTCCGACACTACCCTCCGGTAGCCGCTGTGCCGTTTTACACATCTTTTGTCTTTGTCAACCGGTGTCGGGCACGCCTCACGAGCAGTGGGTCGGGGCCACGTCGAGGGGTGCGGAGGCGTCGACGGCGCCCGGCAGCGCCGCGGACTGGAGGGGGCTCGGACCGCCCGGCTGCCCCCACCAGGCGTGCTGCAGCGCGACGGCGTACCCCACGGCGTCGACGGCGAAGAGACCGCCGCTGAGGCAGTTGCGGCCCTCGCTGCCCAGCGTGCCGCCACCGAGGTCGACGACGCTGCTCGCCGTGGTGCCGAGATCTTCGACGGCCACGTCCGAGACCGCGGATCCCATGCTCGAGCTGCCGCTGAGGTCGGAGTCGCTGACGCGGACCTCGAGCTCGCCGAGATCGGTGAAGTTGCGGATGCCGAGGTTGCCGCCGCGGTTGCCGGTGATCCGGGAGCGCACCACGGCCAGGCTCAGCCGGGTGGTCGGGCCGGAGCCGTTGACGACGTTGCTGCCCAGCGAGAGACCGTTGTTGGAGCAGTCGCGCAGCACGCTGTCGCGCACCGTGAGAGCGATCGAGTTGCGCGCGCCGAGGCTGCCGGCCAGGACGCAGTCGCCGTTGTTGAACGGCAGCAGATAGGTGTTGCCGATGCCGGTCGAGCGCTCGGCGACGACCCGGTCGAGGACCATCGTCAGCACCGCATCGGTGCCGAGCGCGCCCTCCTCGATGACGTCGCCGGGCGAGCCGGAGAACGAGCTGTCCCGCACGAGGGTGTGGACGCGCGATCCCGCTCCCATCGTGACCATCTCCAGGCCGTTGGCGGAGAAGCCTCCGAGGCCGTCGACGTTCGTGTACGTGTTGTCGATGACGCGCGCGGTCAGTCGCGACGGTCCGACGCCGTTGATGAAGACGCCCTCGGAGTCGGCGCCCTCGATGAAGTTCGGGTCGTCGTCGTTGCCGAGGGCGGACTGGGTGTTGCCGACGATGTCGGCCCGCAACCGCGAGGTGTCGGAGGCCTGCACGCCGATCGCGAGCACGGACTTGAAGTCGGGGCCCTGACGCAGGTGGTGGACGTCGTTGTCGAGGATCCGCGCCCGCATCGAGGAGTCTGCGAAGAGGCGTACGTCGATGCCGTCGCCGCACTCGGCGTCGTGCACCTCGTTGCCCTCCACCAGGGCGCTCAGGCCCTGGCGGCGCTGGGCGTCCAGCATGATGCCCGCCCACCCGTTCTGCAGGCCTCCACTGATCGGGATGCCGACGCCCGGCACGCTCGTCGGCGCCATGAACTCCGGGATCAGGAAGCCGGGCGTGCAGGACGCGTTGTGACCGCTGACGTCGTTGTCGAGGACGCGGACGCCGCTGACGTCGAGCCCGTAGATCCCGCCGCGCTGCGGGCCCTCGATGCGCAGACCCTGCACGGTCGTGCGGTCGGCGAGTCGCACGGCGTCGCCGTCGAGGCGGGTGCCGGTGTTGGTGATCCGCGCGCCGTCGCCGAGACCGATCAGCCGCTGGCCGGGCTGGAGGGCGATGCCGCCGTCGAGCGGGAGCTCGGCGGGCAGCACCCTGATGGTGTCGCCCGGACGCGAGCGCTGCTCGACCGCGGCCAGCGTCGCGAAGGGCCGCGTCCGGCTGCCGGAGCCGGCACCGGCGGCGTCCGCGTCGACGTACCAGATGCTCGGGCGGGCCGCGCGGCGTGCGCTCGCGGCCGTCGTCGCGCAGGTGTCGACGACGGGTCCGCCGGCGAAGCGGGTGGCCAGGAAGTCCACGGCTCCCGGCGCTCCCAGCACGATCTCGCTGAGGTGCTCGCCGGCGAGCTTCTCCACGCTCTGCACCGGGGTGCCGGCCGCGCAGAAACGCGCGAGCGTGGCCCGGGCCGGCGCGATCGGAGCGAACTCGTCGAGCACCGTGTGGTAGTGGTAGACGGGCGCGAGCGGGTGGCCGGAGCGGTGCAGCGGACTGTTGCGGCGCAGCATCCGGGCGACCACCGGCGTGCTCAACGCGTCGGGCGTGGCCTCGATGTCGGCGAGGGTGAGGAACGGGTAGCGCGGCGCCGCGTCGAAGATGCAGTCGGCGCTCGTCTCGGCCACCTTCGCCTGCCCGTCGGCGGTGAGGTACTGCAACAGCCGCAGGCCGGGATAGGCGCGCAGGAAGCCGTTGATGCCCATCGGGATCGCGCCGCCTCCGATGCTGCCGCTGAAGGCGTCGATGGTGGCGCGCACGTCGCCGAGCAGGCCGCCGAGCGCCACCCCGGCCAGGTCGAGCTCGGGGGCGTACGCCGCCTGCAGCTGGGCGGCGGTCACGCTGGCCAGGCTGCCGCCGGAGTAGCCCCACAGGGCGACGGGCGAGTCGCGCAGCCCGGCGGGCCCGAAGCCCCGGACCGCGCGGATGCCGTCGAGGACGCCCTTGGCCTGGGTGCCGGCGACGAGGAACTGCGACTGCGGCCCCTCGTAGTCGGGCGCCGCGACCGCCCAGCCGCGGGCCAGCGCGAGGCCCATCAGACCGGTCTCGCTGTAGGAGCCGGTGAAGCCCCCGGCGCCTCCGGCCCGCAGGGCGTACGACGGCGCGCAGCGACCCGCTACACCGTCCTCGGCGGTCTGGTAGGACACCACGGGCCGGGCACCCGGACCGGTCCAGGCCTGGTCGGGCAGCAGGATCGTCGTCACGGTCGCGCTCGGGCGACCCCGCGAGTCCTCGGTGCGGTAGAGCACCTGCCAGCCCGTCGCCGGCACGGGCAGGTCCATCACTTTCGCGTCGATCTCGCGGGAGTCGAGCACCTCGCCGGGGACGTGGGCTGCCAGGTCGGGCGGCAGGTCGTAGAAGGGGTCGTCCTCGGGCACCGGAATCTCGGAGGACAGGCCAGGCAGGCCCGGCAGCCCCGGCAGCCCCGGCAGCCCCGGCAGCACTGCATCGGACGCCGTGGCGAGGGCCGGTGTCGTCGGGGCGGCGAGCAGCAGCATCGAGGCGAGCGCGACCGCCGCGCGACGGGTCCAGGTCGACATGTGACGGACGTTACTGAGCCCCGCCCGATGCGACAAGACATCTTTTCGGATGATCCGTCGATCGCCCGCGGCGCTAGGCGAGCAGGGTGCGCGCCAGCTGCGCGAGCGACTCCTCGAGCACGGCGGCAGGGGGCCGAGGATCGCGGCG
>WLIH01000012.1 GCA_009702305.1 Actinomycetota bacterium
CTCGGCGGCGGAGAACGACGCCTTCAGCCGGAAGCGCGCGCCCATCGGCGGATAGTCGAGCGAGTCCTCGGAGCCGGCGTCGTGACGGGCCGGCCACAAGTGGTGACGCGAGCTGACATCGGTCGTGAAGCGGATCGGATGATCGATCGTGTCGTCGCGGACCTCGCTCCAGCGCAGCAGCCCGGGCAGGATCGGCAGACCGGCCGCATCGGCCGAGGTCCACCCCTCCGGGCGCAGCGCGTTCGACGTCAGGTCCCAGACCGCGCCGGAGCCGGCCTTCCACCGCGTGCCCTGCTTGCGGGTGTGCCAGGTCTCGTAGAGCCGGCAGCGGTCTTCGTCGACGATCACGGCGTGCCGGTCGCCGTCGGAGGAGCGACCGCCCTCGATCCGGGTGTCCTTGCCGAGGGGATACCTCACCCGGTCGCTCTCATCGGCGTACTGGAAGCCGACCTTGACGCGCGCGTGGCTGGCCGAGACGACGGTGATCGGGATGCCGTAGTCCGGCCCGTCGCCGTACGACGGCCCGAAGTCGGGGTGCAGGTCGACGTCGCTCGACATGTGCGAGAGCCAGGCGTCGCTGCGCGGATGCACCGGCAGCGACGAGATGTCCGCGTGCCACCAGCTGTCGTCGGGGAACGCCGTGCACGACGTCCCCGCGATCGCTGCGCCGCGTGCCACGGTGAGCGCGCGCTCCATCGGCACGGCGGCTGCCGCTCCCCCGCCGACGGCGGCTGCCGCGAGCACCACGACCAGCACCGAACGACGCACCATGGGGCTACCTCTTCCGCTTCTCCCGCGGTCGCTGCTCCAGCACGATCGGCGTGCCGACGAAGCCGAACTCCTCACGGAGCCGACGCTCGATGAATCGCTCGTACGACGCATCCAGCTTGCCGCTGGTGAACAGGATGAAGGTCGGCGGCGCCGTTGTCGCCTGGGTGCCGAAAAGGATCTTGGGCTGCTTGCCACTGCGCACGGGGTGCGGGTGCTCGGCGACCAGCCGTCCGAGGAAGGCGTTGAGGGTGCCGGTGGAGATCCGGGTCTCCCAGCCCTCGATCGCCCGTTCGAGCGCCGGGACCAGCCGGTCGACGTGCCACCCGGTGCGCGCGGTGACGTTGATCCGGGGCGCCCACTGCACCTGCACGAGCTCGCGCTCGATCTCGCGCTCGAGGTAGTAGCGGCGCTCCTCGTCGACGAGATCCCACTTGTTGAAGGCGATGACCAGCGCCCGGCCGGCGTCGCGCACCGTCTGGATGATGCGGATGTCCTGCTCGGAGATCGACTGGCCGCCGTCGATGACCAGCACCGCCACCTCGGCACGGTCGATGGCGGTCGTGGTGCGCAGCGAGGCGTAGTACTCGTGGCCCGAGACCTCCTTGACCCGCTTGCGGATGCCGGCGGTGTCGATGAAGCGCCACACCTGACCACCGAGGTCGATCAGCTCGTCGACCGGGTCGACGGTCGTGCCGGCGGCGTTGTCGACGACGACCCGCTCGGAGCCGGCGAGCCGGTTGAGCAGCGACGACTTGCCGACGTTGGGCTTGCCCACGATCGCGATCCGACGCGGGCCGCGCAGCTCGGCCTCGCGCTCGGGAGGCGGCTCGGGGAGCGCCGCGAGGATGGCGTCGAGCATGTCGCCCGACCCGCGCCCGTGCAGCGCCGAGACCGGCCACGGCTCGCCCAGCCCGAGGTTCCACAAGCCGTAGGCCTCGGCCTCGGCGCGTTGGTCGTCGACCTTGTTGGCGGCCAGGACGACAGGCTTGCCGGCCTGGCGCAGGATCTTGACGACCGCCTCGTCCGCGTCGGTGATGCCGACCGCGGCGTCGACCACGAAGAGCACGGCGTCGGCCAGCTGGACCGCGATCTCGGCCTGGGCCTTGATCGCGAGCGCGAGGCCGCGGGCGTCGGGGTCCCACCCGCCGGTGTCGACGACCGTGAAGGCGCGACCGTTCCAGTGGGCGTCGTAGGAGACGCGGTCACGGGTGACGCCGGGGACGTCCTGCACGACGGCCTCGCGCCGACCGATGATGCGGTTGACGAGGGTCGACTTGCCGACGTTGGGGCGTCCGACGACGGCCAGCACGGGGATCGGCCCGTGCGCAGCAGCGTCGAGGTCCCCGTCCGTGGCGTCGGCGTCCGGCCGATCGTGGGCGCTGGGGATCTCGGTCATGATGCTCCTTGCTCGGTGACCCCGGTGGCGGGGTCGGGATCGACGTCGTCGGGCGGCAGCGGCCCGGGCAGCTCGCGCCCGGTCGCCGCGCGCGAGGTGGCCAGGTGGGCCAGCATGTGCTCTCGCAACAACAGTGAGGAGTGGGCGACCTGTTCCTTGGTGCGCGGCCAGGGCTGCGCTCCCAGGGTGATCGGCTCTCCGAAGAGGATGTCGATGACGCCTCCCTTGGCCGGCAGAGAGCCGCTGCGACCGCCCGGCTCGCGGGTGCCGAACATGGTCACGGGCACCACCGGAGCACCGGAGACGAGCGCGAAGTAGGCGGCCCCGCGGTGGAAGCGCTGCAGCTCGCCGTCACCACGGTGCCCCTCGGGGAAGATCCCGATCGTCGCGCCGTCGCGCAGCACCCGCAGGCAGGATTTCACCGCGGCCGGGTCGCTCGCGTAGCGGTCGAGCGGGATCTGGCCGGAGTGACGCAGGAAGCCGCCCAGGCGACCCTCGAACATCTCGGCCTTGGTCAGCGCGTGCACCGGCCGCGGCGCGTAGATCGCCAGCAGCGGCCCGTCGATGATGCCGACGTGGTTGGCGGCGAAGATGACCGGTCCCTGCGCCGGCACCAGCTCGGAGCCGTGCACGAGCACGTCGTAGCGACGGCGGATCAACCAGCCCGAGAGCGGACGCAGGCCGTGCAGCAGGTACGTCCTGGGGAACGCCGTGTCCGCACTGCGCGGCAGCGCCGCATGGGCGTCGCTCACGTGGTGGCCTCCACTGCGTGTGCACGTGCCACCACCTGGGCGACGACCTCGTCGAGCGTGTACGGCGTCGTGTCGATATGGAC
Organism: Actinomycetota bacterium; assembly: GCA_009702305.1. Classification (GTDB taxonomy): domain Bacteria; phylum Actinomycetota; class Actinomycetes; order Propionibacteriales; family Nocardioidaceae; genus Nocardioides. The sequence continues at coordinate 3,003 of WLIH01000012.1, forward strand.
GGCGCCCTCGGCCATCGTCAGCGGCGCGGTGGCGCGGCTGGAGTCGATCTGGTCGCGGCTGAGCAGCGAGGCCTCGGTCGCGGCGACGTCGCCGCCCTGCTCGGCGGCCCGTCGCCGCGCGCGCGCGGCGGGGTCCGCGGTGAGGTAGAGCTTGACCCGAGCCTCGGGTGCGACGACGGAGCCGATGTCGCGACCCTCGACCACGATGCCGGCACCCTGGGTGGCTGCGGCGATCACCTGTCGCTGCAGCACCAGGAGCCGGTGGCGCACCTCGGGGACCGTGCTGACCGGCGAGACCGCGCCGGTGACCTCGTCGCTGCGGATCTCGACCGCGACATCGATGCCGTCGACATGGATCGTGGGCGCCGACGGGTCGGTGCCCGAGACGATGGTCGGCTCCGCGCAACGCGTCGCGACGGCGGCGGCATCGTGCACGTCGACCTCGTGGTGGAGCAGCCACCACGTCATCGCCCGGAACATCGCCCCCGTGTCGAGGTAGGCGAGCCCGAGCTGCTGGGCCACCGCGCGGCAGGTGCTCGACTTGCCGGACCCCGAGGTGCCGTCGACGGCGATCACCAGACCCGGGCCGGGCGCGGTGGACGGCCCGGTGGACGGCGTGGCGATGGGAGGCGTCGAGGGGGTCGAGGGGGTCGTCACGGGCGCACAGCCTACCGGTGAGTCACCCACCCGCGGGATTCGAGCGAGCTGAGCAGGTGGTCGGCGCGACTCTCCTCCACCGACAGCTCCACCAGGCCGACCGGGCGACCGGGGTCGTGGTCGATGCGCACGTCCTCGATGTTGACCTCGCTCGCACCGGCGTCGGCGAAGAGCCGGGCCAGCTCGCCCGGGTGGTCGGGCACGGACACGAAGACCGCGCGCATCGGCCTGGCCGGACCGCCGTGCTTGCCCGGGATCGCCCGGGTCCCGGCCACGCCCTGGGCCAAGACGGCCTCGAGCGCGGCGCCGTCGGCCGAGCTCACGGCGTCGATCACGTCGTCGAGCTGGTCGCGCACCTCGCCGAGCAGGCTCAGGACCGCGGCGGCATTGGCGCCGACGATCTGTCGGTAGAGGGCCGGGTCGCCGCCGGCGACCCGGGTCACGTCGCGCACACCCTGCCCCGAGAGCGCCAGGTGCTCGGGCGGGGCCTGGGTCAGCCGGGCGGCGACGAGGACGGAGAGCAGGTGCGGCACGTGGGAGGTGCGGGCGACCGCCTTGTCGTGCTCCTGGGGGCTCAGGCGCACCGGCACGGCGCCGCACAGCCGCGCCAGCTCCTCGACCAGGGCCACGGCGTCGGGCGCGGAGGTCTCGTGCGGCGTGACCGCCCACGGCCGGCCGTCGAAGAGCGCCGCGGTGGCCGCCAGGGGCCCGGAGCGCTCGCTGCCGGCCATCGGGTGACCTCCGACGTACCTCTCGATGCCGGCCAACTGCGCGACGTCGGCCAGTGGCCCGGACTTGATGCTCCCCACGTCGGTCACGACCGCGTCGCCTGCGGCCAGGGCCTGCGCGATCGCCTCGCCCAGGTACGCCGGTGGGACGGCCACCACCACGAGCTGCGGACGGTCCTCGGGCAGGCGCGGGCGACCGGCACCCAGGCCCGAGGCGGTGCGCACGTGCTCGGTCGACACGTCGCTGAGCAGGACCTCGAGCCCCTGGCGCCGGCACGCGAGCCCGATGGAGGTGCCGAGCAGGCCGGTGCCGACGACCTCGATCGGACCCCGCAGAGCGGGCTGAGGCACGAGATCAGTCACCGGATCAGTCACTGGATCAGTCACCGGGGCTCGTCCGGTCCGGCACGGACCGCACCCGGGTCAGATCGCTGCGTAAGGCCGCGGCACCGTGCAGGTAGACGTGGGTGACGTCCGCACGCGGGAGCTCGGTGTCGACGTGGGCCATCATCCGCACCACGCGCGGCATCGATCCGGCGATCTCCAGCTCGCGGGCGCAGATCAGCGGGATCTCCCCGAAGCCGAGTCCGCGCGCGGCGTACGCCGGGAACTCCGAGACCAGGTCGGAGGTGGCGGTGAAGATCACCGAGATGAAGTCGTCGATCTCCAGGCCGTTGGAGGTCATCACGTCGGTGACCATCTCGGCGACCCGCTCGAGCATGTGCTCGCGGGTGTCGCTCTCGAGCTGGGTCGCGCCCCGGATGGCTCGCACCGCCACGTCTGCTCCTTCGTCGGTCTGAGGTGACCGCCCGAGCCTAGAGGACCACCCGACCCGCTGGGCCGACGGTAGGTTCGGTCTCGGCCGGGAGCACCGACCAGCCGCGCGAGGCAGGAGGATCGACCCGTGCAGAGCCTCGACCCACTCGCAGCCGGATCCGGCCGCGTCTACGTCGACATGGTCGGCGATCTGTTCCACGCCGGCCACGTCGAGCTGCTGCGCGCCGCTCGGCGCCACGGTGCCTGGCTGATGGTCGGGGTGCTCTCGGACGAGACCGCGGCGTCGTACAAGCGGCGCCCGATCATGACCCTCGCCGAGCGGGTCGCGGTGATCGAGGCGTGCCGCTACGTCGACGAGGTGGTCGCCGACGCCCCGTTGCGCCTGAGCGCGGGGTTCCTGGAGGAGCACGCGATCACCGCGGTGGTGCACGGCGACGACCTGAGCGACGAGACTGCCGAGACCGTCTACGGCGCTGCTGTCGCCGCGGGGATCCTGGTCCGGGTGCCGAGGACGCCCGGCCTGTCGACGACGGAGATCATCGACCGGGTGCGGACCCGGCCGGGAGACCGGGCTCCTCAGAGCTGAGCGCGGTCCAACAGGTCGCCCAGCTCGGCCTGGGTCAGCTCCCGCAGCTCGCCCGACGGCAGCCGGCCGAGGTCGACCGGGCCGATCGCGGTGCGCGTCAGCCGCCGCACCGGGTGGCCGACGTGGTCGAGGAGTCGCCGCACGATCCGGTTGCGGCCCTCGTGGATGACCAGCTCGATGATGCTGCGACCGGGTGAGTTGCGACCGTGCTGGCCCGAGATGAGTCGGGCCTGGCTGACCTGCACGGGACCGTCCTCGAGCGTCACCCCCTCGAGCAGCGTCTTGAGGGTGCGCTTGAAGATCTCCCCCTCGACCTCGGCGACGTAGGTCTTGTCGACCTCGTACGACGGGTGCGCCATCCGCTGCGCGAAGTCGCCGTCGTTGGTCAGCAGCAGCAGGCCCGAGGTGTCGGTGTCGAGGCGCCCGACGTGGAAGAGCCGCTCCGGACGGTCCGCGACCAGGTCGCTGATCGTGCGCCTGCCCTCGGGGTCCGACATCGTGGAGACGACACCGCGGGGCTTGTTGAGCACCAGATAGACGTGCGGCGAGACCGGTGGCAGCCGCTTGCCGTCGACGCGGATCACGGCCGTCGCCGGATCGACCTTGGTGCCCAGTCGGGTGACGATCTCGCCGTCGACCTCGACCAGCCCCTCCAGCATCACCTCCTCGCACTTGCGGCGCGAGCCGATGCCCGACTGGGCCAGCAGCTTCTGCAGCCGGATCAGGCCCTCGTCGTCGGTCTCGATGCCCATCAGGACTCCGACCCGGCCGCTGCCGGCTCGTCGACCGGCGCGCTGGTGGCCACCGAGCTGCTCATCCCGCTCAGCTCGTCCTCGAAGTCGTCCATGTCGGGCAGGTACGGCGCCAGCTCGGGCAGCTCGTCGATCGAGGTGACCCCGATCCGCTCCAGGAAGTAGCCGGTGGTCCGGTAGAGGTTGGCGCCGGTCTCGGCGTCCTGACCGGCCTCCTCGACCAGCCCGCGCGCCAGCAGGGTGCGCATCACGCCGTCGACGTTGACCCCGCGGATCGCGGAGACCCGGGCCCGCGAGACGGGCTGCTTGTAGGCGACGACGGCCAGCGTCTCCAGGGCGGCCTGGGTCAGGCGGGCCTGCTGGCCGTCGAGCACGAAGCCCTCGACCACCACGGCGTACTCCTCGCGGGTGTAGTAGCGCCAGCCGCCGGCGACGTTGCGCAGCTCGAAGCCACGACCCTGCTCGGTGTACTCCTCGGCGAGCAGCTGCAGCGCGGCGACGACCTCCTCGACGGGGTGGCCGACCGCGGTGGCCAGGCTGACGGCGTCCAGGGGCTGGTCGACGACCATGAGGACGGCCTCCAGAGAGGGGCGCAGCTCGGCGACAGGGACGTCGAGGGTGCCCTCCTCGGTGTCGGGTGCCGCAGTCGCGGCCGGGTCGTCGTTCACGATTCCTCTTCCTGCACGGGGGTGGTGGGTGCGCCGTCGAACTCGTCGGTGACCAGGTCGTCGACGTCGGCCTCGTCGTCGCCGGTCCAGCGCACGGTGAGCTCTCCGAGGGGGGTGACCTGGTCGAAGGCGACCGCGCCCTCGCGGAAGAGCTCGAGCAGCGACAGGAAGCGGGCGACGGTGGTCAGGGTGTCGGGCGAGTCGCCGCACAGCGCCCGGAAGGTCATCGTGCCGCTGCGACGCAGACGGTCGACCACGATCGCCGCCTGCTCGCGCACGCTGACCGCCGGCGCGTGGATGTGCTGCAGCGAGACCTCGGGGGCGACCTTGGGCTCGAGCGCCTTGGCGGCGAGCCCGGCGAACTGCTCGAGGCCGATCCCGATCAGCACCTCCGGCAGCAGCGAGGCGAAGCGCTCCTCCAGACCGACGACCCGCGGGTGGCGCCGGGTCTCCCCCGCGAGGCGCACCTCGAGCACGGTCGCGACCTGCTTGAAGGCGCGGTACTGCAGCAGCCGCGCGAAGAGCAGGTCGCGGGCCTCCAGCAGCGCCAGGTCCTCCTCGTCCTCGACGTCGCCCTGCGGCAGCAGCCGAGCAGCCTTGAGGTCGAGCAGCGTCGAGGCGACCAGCAGGAACGACGTCGTCTGCTCCAGGTCCCACTGACCGGGGTTCTCCGGGGTGCCTCCGGCCTTGACGAACGAGATGAACTCGTCGGTGACCTGCGAGAGGGACACCTCGGTGATGTCCATCTTGTGCTTGGAGATCAGGCTGAGGAGCAGGTCGAACGGACCCTCGAAGTTGTCGAGCCGCACCTCGAACCCCGGAGCGTGCTCCGGGGCGTCGACGACGCTCATTCCTCGGTCAGCCGCCGCACCAGCGCACTGTCCTCGCCCTGCGTCTCGAACTCCGCCAGCACCATCGCGACGGCCTCGCGGATCAGTCGGCCGCGGTCGACGACCAGGCCGTGTCCGCTGCGGAGCGCGAGACGGGCGTGCTCGATCGCCACCAGCTCGTCGGAGGTGACGTAGACGGTCATCTTCTCGTCGTGGCGCACGCGGCCGCTGGGACGCGCCGCCGGAGCGCGTCGCTCGGCCCGATCGGGCACGGCCCGCACCGGGGTCGGCTGCGTCTGCGCCACCTCGGGGATGTCGGCTGCTGCCTCGGAGGTCGGCCGGAAGAGGTCGTCGGCCGCCGGCAGACTCACCCGTCGAGCCACCGTGCGAGCACCTCCTTCGCGAGCTGGCGGTAGGAGTCGGCACCTGCGGAGGTCGACGCGTACGTCGTGATCGGCTCACCGGCGACGGTCGAGTCGGAGAACTTCACGGTGCGGCGGATGACGGTGTGGAAGACCGTGTCGCCCCACGCCTGCACCAGGCGGTCCATCACCTCGCGGCTGTGCAGCGTGCGGCCGTCGTACATGGTGCCGAGCACGCCGTCGATCTCGAGCTTGGGATTGAGCCGCTCGCGCACCTTGTCGATGGTCGTCTTGAGCAGCGCCACTCCGCGCAGCGCGAAGTACTCGCACTCGAGCGGGACGATGACGCCGTCCGAGGCCGTGAGGGCGTTGACGGTGAGCAGGCCCAGCGAGGGCTGGCAGTCGATGAGGATGACGTCGTACTGCTCCAGCGCCGGTGCGAGGACCCGCTGCAGGGTCTGCTCGCGGGCGACCTCGTGCACGAGCTGGACCTCGGCGGCCGAGAGGTCGATGTTGGAGGGCAGCAGGTCCATCCCCGGCACACCGGAGGGCACGACGACGTCCTCGAGCGCGACGTCGCGCTGCAGCAGCAGGTTGTAGACCGTCAGGTCCATCTCGTGCGGGTTCAGGCCGAGGCCGACCGAGAGCGAGCCCTGCGGGTCGAAGTCCACCAGGAGCACCTTGCGGCCGAACTCCGCCAGCGAGGCTCCGAGGTTGATGGTGGTGGTCGTCTTGCCGACGCCACCCTTCTGGTTGCACATCGAGATGACCCGGGCCTGCCCGTGGTGGACCACCGGCTCCGGCTCGGGGATGTGCGGCATCGGGCGACCGGTGGGCCCGAGCTTGACCTCGGCCGGGGGCTCGGCGGTCACGGGGCGCTCGAACGGGAGCGGGTCACTCACAGGGGTCTCATCTCCGAGGTGCTGCGCCTCGACACGGGGCGCAGGCGATGGGGTCCGGACCAGTGGCGGCATCTCGTGGGCACTGCTGCCGTCCGGTCCGGGGAACATTCCACCATCGCTCATGCAGGGCTCCTCGATGCGGGTCGGGAAATGTCGACACGACGACTTGCCGGGTGACTGCGCGCGAGCCTAGGACCGGGCTCCGGGCGCCACAACCCGAGTCGCCAGTCCCACAGGCACCGGCCTCGATCTGTTGAGGGAATGTGCACTCGGCCCCGCCTGCCGTGCACAGGCGACCCCTCCCCTGTGCACCAACCTGTGGAGGACCATCCACCGAGCTCGGGCGTGATTTCTCAGCCCGGCTCGGCGACGAGGTCGGCGTAGTCCGGGTGCTTGTCGATCCAGCCGCGGATGAACGGGCACTGGGGCACCACGCGGTGCGTGCCCCGGGCACGTACGTCGTCGAGCGCGGCGCGGGCGATCGCACCGCCGACGCCCTGGCCGCCGAAGGCGTCGCCCACCTCGGTGTGCACGAAGGTGATCAGGGCCGGCTCCGCCGTCACGACGTACTCGGTGAAGCCGGCCAGCTCTGCCGCGACGTAGGCGGCGTAGCGCTGCTGCTCCGGCTCGTGGACGACCTCGACGCTCATGCGTCCAGCCTAGGACCGTCACCGAGGCGACGCATGGCGGTGGTGACGAGCACCAGCTCGCCGAGCTCGTCGGTCAGGTCGAGGTCGGCGACCGCCTCGATCACCCAGTCGTGGTGGCTCGCGGGGTCGTGGATCGTCTGGCGCACCTGGAGCAGCCGGCCCGGCGACGCATCCTCAGGTGCTCCTGCGGGCACACCGGACGCCGGCGTGGCCACCAGCAGCCGCGGGCCACGGGCGTCGGCGTCGAGGACGACGGCGTCGTGCTCGGCGTAGTACTCCTCGATCGCGCCATCCCACGCCGAGCGCGTCATGACGACCTCGCGCGCCGGCTCCACCCGGTCGGCGGCAGCACGCTCCAGGCGCATCAGGGCGTCGAGGTCGTCGCGCGCCACCAGCTCGACGCGGTGGAACATCGCGTTGCGCACCATCACCGCGAAAGCCCGCTCCTGCCTCGACAGGGGCCGCGGGGGCGGCGGCGGCTCGTGGTGGGCGACGTCGCGGCGCACGTGTGCCGGGTCGGCCAGCGCCTCCCACTCGTCGAGCAGGGAGGAGTCGGTCTGACGCACGGTCTCCCCCAACCACTCGATCAGCTCGTCGAGCTCGGGGGTGCGGTGGTGCTCGGGCACGGTCTGGCGCAGGGTCCGGTAGGCGTCGGTGAGGTAGCGCAGCACCAGGCCCTCCGAACGGGCCAGCTCGTAGCGCCCGACGAAGTCGGTGAACGTCATCCCCTGCTCGTACATCTCACGCACCACCGACTTCGGGCCGAGCGCGTCCTCGCGCAGCCAGGGGTGACGCTGGCGATAGATCTCGTACGTCGCCTCGAGCAGCTCGGCCAGCGGCTGCGGCCAGGTGATCTTGTCGAGCAGCGCCATCCGCTCGTCGTACTCCAACCCGTCGGCCTTCATCTCGGCCATCGCCTCGCCCCGGGCCTGCCACTGCTGGGCGGCCAGGATCTGTCGGGGCGCCTCCAGCACCGACTCCACGACCGAGACCACGTCGAGCAGGTGGTCGGGAGACTCAGGGTCGAGCACGTCGAGGGCTGCGAGGGCGAAGTGTGCGAGCGGCTGGTTGAGGGCGAAGTCGAAGGGCAGGTCCTCGGTCAGCACGAAGCGACGCCCGAAGCCGTCGGGCACCTCGAGCCGGGTGAGCACTCCGGAGTGCAGCAGCGAGCGGGCCAGGCGCAGGGCGCGGCGGGCGAGCCGCAGTTGCGATCGCCGTGGCTCGTGGTTGTCCATCAACAGGTCGCGCAGGACGACGAAGGCGTCCTCCTCGCGCGCGATGACGTTGAGGATCATCGAGTTGTCCACCCGCATCCGCGACACCAGCGGCTCCGGCTCACCGCCGACGAGCTTGTCGAAGGTCTGCTCGGTCCACACCACCGCCCCGTCGGGCGGCTTGCGGAGCTGGGCCTTGCTCTTGCGTTTGGCCTGCTTCTCCGCGCTCATGGCGGCGTTCTTGGCCTCCGACTTGAGCCGGGCCTTCTCGTTCTCGATGGTGTGCTCGGGAGCCTGGACGACGACGTAGCCGGCCACGTCGTAGCCGGCCCGGCCGGCGCGCCCGGCGATCTGGTGGAACTCGCGCTGACGGAGCACCCGTTGCCGGCTGCCGTCGAACTTCGCGAGCCCGGTGAAGAGCACCGTGCGGATCGGCACGTTGATGCCGACGCCGAGGGTGTCGGTGCCGCAGATGACCGTCAGCAGGCCGCCCTGGGCCAGCTGCTCGACGAGGCGGCGGTAGCGCGGCAGCATCCCGGCGTGGTGCACGCCGATCCCTCGTTTGAGGAGCTTCGCCAGGGTCTTGCCGAAGCCCGCACCGAAGCGGAAGCCCTCGAGGCGCTCGTTGACGCCGGTCGGCTTGGGCACCCAGGTGGCGTTGAGCAGGCCGGTCGCGTGCTCGACGGCCGCGGCCTGGGTGAAGTGCACGACGTAGACCGGCGCCTGCCCGGTCGTGACCAGCTCCTCGAGCGTGTCGGCCACCGGCTCCAGCGACCAGCTGAAGGTCAACGGCACCGGCCGCTCGGCGTCGTCGACCACGACCGTCTCGCGACCGTTGCGCCGGGTCAGGTCGGCACCCAGCGCGGTGAGGTCGCCCAGGGTCGCCGACATCAGCAGGAACTGCGCCTGCGGCAGGGTCAGCAGCGGCACCTGCCAGGCCCAGCCGCGGTCGGGCTCGGCGTAGAAGTGGAACTCGTCCATCACGACCAGGCCGACATCGGCGCCGGCGCCCTCGCGCAGTGCGATGTTCGCGAGTACTTCGGCCGTGCAGCAGATGATCGGTGCGTCGGCGTTGACCGAGGCGTCGCCGGTGAGCATGCCGACGTTGTCGGCTCCGAAGACCTCGCACAGGGCGAAGAACTTCTCGCTGACCAGCGCCTTGATCGGGGCGGTGTAGAACGACACTCGGTCGGTGGCCAGCGCTGCGGCATGGGCTCCGATCGCGACCAGTGACTTGCCCGACCCGGTCGGCGTCGCGAGCACGACGTTCGCGCCGCCGAGGAGCTCGATCACCGCCTCGTCCTGGTGCGGGTAGAGCTCGACACCGTCGTCGGCGGCCCAGTCCACGACGGCGGCGTACACGTCGTCGGCGGAGGCACCCGACGGGGGTGGCCAGACCACGGCCATCAGTCCCTCGCCCGGGGATGGGCCGTGGCGAAGACCTCGCGGAGGTTCTCGACCGTCACCAGGGTGTACACCTGGGTGGTCGTGACCGAGGCGTGCCCGAGGAGCTCCTGCACGACACGGACGTCGGCGCCGCCGTCGAGCAGGTGGGTCGCGAAGGAGTGACGCAGGGTGTGCGGCGACACGTCGCGGGTGACGCCGGCCCGCTCGGCCGCTCGGGTCAGGACGGTCCAGGCCGACTGGCGCGAGAGCCGGCCGCCGCGTGCGTTGAGGAAGAGGGCTCCCCCATTGCCGGGCCGGGACGAGGCAACCGCGAGCTCGGGACGGCCGCGGACCAGGTAGGCCTGGACCGCCTCGCGGGCGTAGGAGCCGACCGGCACGATCCGCTGCTTGCCGCCCTTGCCGCGCAGCAGCACCGTGCCGTCGGCGCCGCCCGCGATCGAGGGGTCGCCCCAGTCGAGGTCGTCGACGTCGAGCCCGACCGCCTCCGAGATCCGGGCTCCGGTGCCGTAGAGCACCTCGAGCAGCGCGCGGTCGCGCAACGCCAGGGTGGTGCCGGGAGCGCCGGCCGCCTCGAGTATCGCCTCGACGTCGGCGAGCGGGAGCGCCTTGGGCAGCCGCTTGGCGGGGGTGGGCGGCTTGACTCCGCCGGCAGGATCGAGCGTGGCCAGCCCGTCGGCGACGGCGAACTTGTGGAAGCCGCGCACGGCGACGACGGTGCGAGCAGCCGACGTCGACGACAGCGGCGGGTGCTCGGCATCGCCCTCGCGCAGCCCGACCAGGAACGCCGCCACCGTGGGC
>WLIH01000120.1 GCA_009702305.1 Actinomycetota bacterium
GAGGTCCCCTTCCTCACGCCGAACGATTGGGAGTGCTCCATGATCGACTACCTGCGCATCATGCTCAACGCCCGCCTCGCCAAGATGGACGAGCGCGGCGCCTCCGCCGTCGAGTACGGCCTGCTCATCGCCGGGATCGCCGCCGTCATCGTCGTCGCCGTCGTCGCCCTCGGTCCCGTCGTGAAGAGCGCCTTCACCAACACCTGCTCCTCCATCAAGGGCGCCGCGAGCACCACGGCCACCTGCGCCTGAACGTCCCCCGTACGACAGCCCCCGTCCTGGCCGCACGCCTGAGCGCCCCGTCGACCTACGTCGAGAAGGGCTCCGGACGGGGGCTGTCGTCGTCCGCGATCTCCCGACTCGCAACCTCGATCGGGGCGACGGAGTAGTCCGAACGGACTAGGGACAACCGCATCATCACCCGATCCGGTCAGTGCCTCGTCTCCGGCAGAGTCTTCCTCGTGAGGGAACTCCTCACGAGGACCACTCACCTGGGGAGAATCTCGAATGATCGACTACCTGCGCATCATGCTCAACGCCCGCCTCGCCAAGATGGACGAGCGCGGCGCCTCGGCCGTGGAGTACGGCCTGCTCATCGCCGGCATCGCCGCGGTCATCGTCGTCGCCGTGGTCGCGCTGGGCCCGGTCATCAAGAGCGCCTTCAGCAACACCTGCACCTCGATCAAGGGCGCCGCGAGCACGACCGCGACCTGCGCCTGAGCGTCGCCCCGCGACGCGGGGCGACACCCGGTGGCTCCGGCCACCAGCGCTTTCCTGGAGGGGGGAGCACCGACCCTCGTCGGGCGGACCACGGCCAGATCCTGTGCCACGTCCCCCGTCGAGGGTCGACCCGCATCACCAGCAGCACCCGTTCGTCGGGTCGACGACCTGACAACACGCGCATGAGGGGTGCCTCACCGCGCGACACATCACACTGGGAGAACACCATGCTCGACTACCTGCGCACCTTGCTCACCGCCCGCCGCACCACGTCGGAGGAGCGCGGCGCCTCAGCCGTCGAGTACGGCCTCCTCATCGCCGGCATCGCCGCGGTCATCGTCGTCGCCGTCGTCGCGCTCGGCCCCGTCATCAAGGGCGCCTTCACCAGCACCTGCACGCAGATGACCTCGGCCTGCGTCGCCAGCGGCAGCTGCGCCTGACCCGTCCGCTCGCTCGCCACGAGGCCCGGTCGACCGTCGGTCGACCGGGCCTCGTGCTGCGCGCGTCGTCCTGGGTGCCTAGGACCCGCTCCCACTCATCCGCTGTGCCATCCGCTCAGCCAGCGCGATCCGGGTCAGCCCCGTCGGGTGGCTGCCGAACCACACCTGCGACCAGGTCGAGGGCGTCGGGTCGGCGAGCGACCGCAACCCGAGCTCGCGCTGCATCGAGATGAACGCCTCCGGGTCGCGGGTCGCCTCGAGCGCACCGAGGTCGGCGCGGGTCTCGATCTGGCGGCTGACGGTGTTCTGCACCGGACTGGCCAGCAGCGTGCCGATCGCGAGCAGGGCGAGCACACGAGGCACCACGCGCCCGTCGACCGGCAGCTCCGGCGCCTGCGGCTCGTCGGCGTCCTCCGGGCGTCGTCCGAGCAGCAGCCCGAGCAGGCCGACCGCGAGGGCCGCGCCGCACGCGCCCAGCAGCGACCCGGTCAGCACGTCGTCGTAGCGAGCGTGGGTCAGCTCGTGCGCCACCACCGACACCGCCTGGTCGGTGCTGAGGTCGTCGACCAGGGTGTCGTAGACGACCACCCGCCGGGTGCTGCCGAAGCCGGAGACGTAGGCGTTGAGCGTGGTCGTACGCCGTGACGCGTCGGCCACCAGCACGTCGTCGACCTGGACCCCCTCCTCCGCGGCCACGGCGAGGATCCGGCTGCGCAGGTCGCCGTCCGGCAGGGGCGTGAAGGAGCTGAAGAGCGGCTCGACCAGCACCGGGTAGACGAACGAGCCGAGCAGCACGAGGACCCCGAGGGTCGCGCCGGCGATCGCCGGCCACCGACGACGCCAACGACGCATGCAGAAGATCAGGGCGAGCAGCCCGAGGGAGGTGACGACGACCTGGACCGCCTCGTGCAGGACCAGGTCGCGGGCGAAGCCCGCCCAGCCCTGGGTGGACAGGCCGTAGTCGAGTTGGTGACGACGCAGCGCCACCGCGAACGGCAGCGTCACGACCCGTGCGATCACCGCCAGCGTGAGGACGGCCAGCGGCACCTGCAGCCACCAGCGCCCGGGCAGGCGGGCGACCAGCGTGCGTCCGGTGCGACCGAAGCCGAGCCATCCGGCCAGCACCACCGACACCACCAGCGAGCTGCGGCTCCACAGCCGGGCCCAGCGGGCGTACTCCTCGGCACGCTGGATCTCGGCGCTGGAGTAGACCTGGTCGGCCGGCACCGGCTGCAGCCGGCCGCCCGGCACGACGTCCCACGGGACCCGCCACCAGGCCAGCAGCGCGAAGGTCGCTGCGGCGGCCACCACCACGACGAGAGCGGTACGACGATGGGCGGGCGCGGTCACAGCGCCAAGTCTGCCAGCCGCTCCTGCCACAGGCCGGTGAGCTGGGCGATGCTCAGCCCGAAGCTCTGCTCCAACGCGGTGTCGAGGTCCGCGCCGGCCGCGGTGGCGTCGTAGAGGGCGACCAGAGCAGTCTCTCCCCCGCGCTCGGCCAGCAGCGCACACGCGATCCAGGCGCTCTCGTACGCCGCCCCGAGGTGGGCGGTGGTGATGTCGAACTCCGCCGTCCCGGGCAGCTGCGCGGGCGGTCCGTCGGCCCGCACCTGCTCGATGGCCTGGGCGGCCGTGGTCGTGATCGGCAGGTCGACGTCGCGCAGGGCGACGTAGTCGGCGAAGCCCTCGATCAACCACAGCGGCGCACGGCTCGTCTCGGCCCCCGTCGCGGCGTGGGTGGCCTCGTGGCTCATCACGACCTGGGCGCCCTGCTCGCGCAACCGGTCGAACTGCGACGGGTTGACGAACACGTGCACCGGTGAGGTGGCGGACAGCTCGCCGTCGACCGAGGCGGTGACGGCGGCGATCGAGGAGTAGGTGCCGACAGACGCGTCGAGCATCCGGTCGAGCCCGGCCTCGGTGCGCGGCACCTCCACCACGAGTCCTCCGGGCCACGTCGGCACGACCGCGCGGACGGTCGGCACGGCGCGCTCGGCCAGGCGCGCGTAGCGCTCGACGTCGTCGACGGAGGCGGCCGCCATCACCAGCGTCGTGGACGTGCGCCGCACCTCGAGACGGTCGGTGAGCCACAGGGGCGAGCGACGACTGCCTCCGCCGACGTACTCCACGGCGACCCGGCCCTCCTCCGAGCGCAGGTGCACCGTCACCTCGGTCCGCGAGGGCCCGGGGTCGAAGCCGTGGATCTGCCAGCTGACGTCGACCGCCGCCGACCAGCGCCCGTCGACGTCGATACCGCTCGCCTGGTCGACGTAGCGCAGTGAGACCGAGCGGAGGTCGAGCTCGCGGGCATTGTCGACGATCGCGCTCAAGCGGGCGGCCGAGCGCTCGTCGCCGACCGGCGCCAGGGCTGCGGCGCCGGCGCTGTCACCGTCGCGGATCGCTGTCTGCAGGCTCTGCACCGCGACGGTCGCGAGTCCGGGCTCGACGACCGACACGGCCGGCGACGGGCGGGGAGCGACGTGCTGCGCGTCGTCCAGGACCCGGGTCAGGGCTACCGCCGCCACCACCAGCACCAGGCACAGGGCGAGCGCGACCCGCCACCACCGAGGGCGACCGGGCCGGGCCGGAGTGCGCGGCGCTGACGTCGTCAGCCCGGCACCGTCGTCGGACAGACCGATCAGCCCGGGCGGACGGCGCCGACGTACGGCATGGAGTAGAGCGAGGAGACCAGCACGCCGGAGCCGGGGTTGGCCGCGTGCACGATCATGCCGTTGCCGATGTACATACCGACGTGGCTGATCGGGCTGTAGTAGAAGACCAGGTCACCCGGCGCGAGGTCGCTCGCGGCGATGTGGGGGCCGGAGGAGAACTGCGCGCTCGAGGAGTGCGGCAGCGAGACCCCTGCCTGCGCCCAGGCCATCATCGTGAGGCCGGAGCAGTCGAACGCGCTCGGACCGGCAGCGCCGTAGACGTAGCTGTCGCCGACCTGGGCCATGGCGTAGCCGATGGCGGCGGCGGCGCGGCCACTGGCCGGGACGGTCGAGGGCAGACGCACCTCGCCGCGCGACAGGATCGCGTCGCGCTCCTCGGCCTCGAGCCGCTCGAGCAGCGACTTCGCCTCGGCGAGCTTGGCATCGATGGTCGAGCGCTCCCGGGCGAGCTCGGCCTGGGTGGCCGCGAGCTCGGCGGCGCGCTTGGCGGTCGCCTGGCTGCGGATGTCGAGCGCCTTCGCCTCGGCGGCGTAGCGATCGAAGAGCTGGTCCTGGAGCGCGCTGTAGGACGACATGGTCGAGAGCTGGGCCAGGAAGGCCGACGGATCGTCGGAGACGACGACCTGGCTCACGGCCGAGAGGCTCTGGCCCTCGTACTGCCGCACGACGGAGTCGCGGACCTGGCCACGGACGATCTCGAGCTGGGTGCCCTGGCGCTGCTGGTCCGAGGTCAGCGCCTTGAGGTCGCGCTTGAGGTCGGTGAGCTCGAGGCGAGCGTCGTTGTAGCGCTCCGAGGCCTGCTCGGCCTCGTGGAAGAGTCGGTCCACGCGTGCCTGGACATCCTTGATGTCCGGCTCGGCCTGGGCCGGCGAGGAGGGGATGAGTCCGATGACACCGACCAGGGTCAGTCCCACCAAAGCGCTGCTGAGTCGCTTCCGTCCGTGCTGCACGAGCGAGCGGTCTCCCTGCTGTCGTACGCCTACCGGGTGAGCTGACGGATTCGGGCACGACATGCCCTACTCCCGCTCCTCGGCCCGGTGCTGCGACCGCCTTGCGGGAGATTCACCCCAGAAGAGTTGGTTCCCCGGCTCCGAGCCCCCGAGGGCCCGAACTCAGCGCGGTGCTCGCGCGGACCGGTTGGTCCACTTCCACGAGCACCTGAGTGAGTGAGGCTAGTCGGCGCCGCGACGGCGTACCAAACTTTCGCCGCATGTCGCACCGTGTTTTCGCCCACGGGTGCGGATCTCGACGACCGGATGGTCACGCACGTCACTCGAGCCCCACCCGCACCACGGATCACGCCGACTCGGCCTCCGGCCCCGCCATCGGCTGGACCAGGCGCAACGGTGGCACCAGGCCCCCGGCGGCGAGCGCGTCGAACGCGCGCCGCTCCTCGTCGTCGAAGGTCAGCTCGGGGGGCGGCCCGAGCAGCACGGTGACCACGCAGTCGTGGCAGGCCAGCGCGCGCACCACGCAGGTGTCGCAGTCGATTCTCGTCGTCATGTCAGCGACGGTGACAGGCGGCACTGACAGTCCGAGGCGACGGCGTGTCGCGGCTCCGTCAGGGATCAGTGCGTGACCAGGTCGATCAGCGTGCGCGAGCTGACCCCGCGGGCACCGGCGCGGCCGGTGCGGCTCAGCACCTGCTGGTCGTCGGTGACGACCAGGACGACCCGGCCGGCGGGCTCGGCGTCGACGAGGTCGCCGATCACCTTGTCGGCGATCACGCCGCGCGGGCTGAACACGACCTTGACCCCGCGCGGCGGGGTCACCGGCGAGCGGGCCTCGGACTCCGCAGCGTCGAAGACGATCGTCGTCTCGGCGCCGGTGCGCGCGACCACCGGCGCCAGCGAGTTCATCAGGCGCAGCCGCTGGGTCTCGAGCGAGGAGCTCGGCCAGGCGGACTTGCTGACGTTGTAGCCGTCGACGATCAGCCGTGAGCGCGGCATCGCGAGGTAGCGCTCCAGCAGGGCCGGGCTGACCGGGACCTGCGGCTGCGGTGCGGTGTGCGACGGTGCGGCTGCGGCGAGCTCGGCCTCGACCCGGTCGGCCGGCGCTCCGGTGGCCGGCGGCAGCGCGAGCTCGCGGCGTAGCCCCGAGGCCGCGTCGATGATCGTGTCGAGGAGCAGGCGGGTGCGCACCGTGACCTCCTCGCGCTCGGCCCGCACCGCGCGTCGCTCGCCGCCCGACTCGGCCTCGTAGCGCTCGACCAGGGCGCGCAGGCGGCGTACCTCCTTGTCGGCGGCCGAGGCCACCGCCTCGGCCTGCGCACGAGCCTCCACGGCGACGGTGAGCGCCTCCTGGACCTCCATGCCGGAGGACCGGTCGCTCTGGCGCAGCTCGGAGATCTTGCGGCGCAGCAAGGAGACCTCGGCCTTGTACTCCTCGACCTGCTGGCGGTGGCTGGCCCGGATCTCGCGGATGCTCTGCTCCGCGTGCTCGAGCCGCTCCCGCAGCCGCTCCTCGCGCCCGGGGTCGGTCACCTCGGGCGTGCGCGCGACGACCTCGCTGACGGCCGGCCCCAACCGGGAGTCCCACCCCTCGGGGCGGATCAGCCAGTCGAGCGCCGCGGACTCCAGCGGGTCGGCGAGCGACCCGAGTCGCAGCGCCGAGACCTCCGCGGAGCGCTTGGCCGTGATCTGGACCGCGGCCCGCTCGCGCAGGGAGTCGTCGCGCAGCGCCTCGGTGATCGCCGTGCCTCCGAGCCGGGCACGACGGGCCGGGGCGAACGCCGCCACCCGGCGCAGCGACGGCGGCAGGTGCACGACGTCGGGCAGCACCTCGGCGACCAGTGCGACGACCCTCGTCCGCACGGCCAGCGGCAGGGCGTCGAGCTGGAGGGCGGCCTCACTCATCGGACGACTCCCTCCTCGGCCTCGTCGGTCGGATCCGCACGGACGATGTTCGTACGACGTCGCACGGCCTGCGCGACATCACGGTCGGCACCAGCCTATTGCGCGCGTCGAACGAGAACTGTCGGTGTGCGGATCTACGGTCGTCGACATGACCAGCAGCGCGGTGGGGAGTCGCCCCACGTGGGAGGCGCAGCGCAGCTTCGACGAGCTGGGCCGCACCCTGCGCGAGGTCACTTTCTGCGTCGTCGACCTCGAGACCACCGGCGGCTCGGCCGCCGGCGGCTCGATGATCACCGAGATCGGAGCGGTCAAGGTCCGCGGCGGCGAGGTGCTCGGGGAGTTCCAGACGCTGGTCAACCCGCGCACCGAGATCCCGCCGTTCATCGCCGTCCTCACCGGCATCAGCAACCGGATGGTCGCCGACGCACCGTCCATCGAGTCGGCGCTGCCGTCGTTCCTGGAGTTCGCGAGCGGGTGCGTCCTCGTGGCCCACAACGCGCCCTTCGACGTCGGGTTCCTGCAGCACTTCGCCGCCGAGCAGGGCCGGGCCTGGCCGCGCTTCGACATCGTCGACACCGCGCGCCTGGCGCGACGGGTCATCACCCGCGACGACGCCCCCAACTGCAAGCTGTCCTCGCTGGCGCGCGCCTTCGGCTCGACCACGACGCCCAACCACCGCGCCCTGA
>WLIH01000121.1 GCA_009702305.1 Actinomycetota bacterium
GAGCTGGGCGGCGAACGCGTTGCGGATGGGCGAGAGCAGCAGCTCACCGGCTTCGCTGACGCCCCCGCCGATCACGACGACAGCCGGGTCCAGCACGGCGGTGAGCGACGCGATGCCCTCCCCCAGCCACCGGCCCAGGTCGGCGAGCTGCTCGATCGAGAAAGGGTCGCCGGCGCGGGCCGCCTCGGTGATCAGCGGCCCGGTGATCGCCTGCGGGTCGCCACCGGCGAGGTCGAGCAGGTGACGCGCCAGCAGCGAGCCGCCGCTGGCCGCCGCCCTGGCCTCACGGACCATCGCCGAGCCGCTGGCGTACTGCTCGAAGCAGCCGTGGTTGCCGCAGCCGCACAGGATGCCGTTGGGCACGACGCGCAGGTGGCCGATCTCCGCACCGACCCCGAACGCACCGCGGTAGAGCCCGCCGTCGAGCACGAGCCCGCCCCCGACGCCGGTGCCGACCGTGACCAGCAGCAGGTCGTCGACGTCGGCGCCCGCGCCGTAGCGGAACTCACCCCACGCGGCGGCGTTGGCGTCGTTCTCGATGACGACGGGCAGACCGACCTGCTCCTCGAGCTCGGCCTTCAGATCGACGTCGCGCCACGCGATGTTGGGGGCGAACATCACCACCGAGCGGGACTTGTCGATGTAGCCGGCTGCGCCGACGCCGACGCAGGTGACATCGTGGCCGTCCTTGAGCCCGCTGACGAGCTCGGCGATGGCCTCCTCGATCGCCTCCACGTCGGTGGCGGGCGACTCGACGCGGCGCTCCTCGAGGATGGCGCCGCTCTCGTCGACGACGCCACCGAGGATCTTGGTGCCGCCCACGTCGATCCCGATCGACAGGCTCATGCGTCGTCCTCCGGCCACTCGTTGTCGTCCAGGTCGATCCGCTCCACGCCGGGCGGGCGCCCGGTCTGGCCGGACTGCGGGGGCACGGCGGTGGCCATCAGCGCGGCCGCGGCCTGCAGCAGCGAGCCGGCGGCCGTGGTCAGGTGCGCGCGGACCTCGGGGCTGAGCGTGCGGACGACGTGCACCGTGCGGCACACGGGGCAGTAGGTGCACTCGGGCGCGCCGGTGGCGATGCCCTCGTCGAGGTGACGCCCCACTTGCTGGGCCTGCGCGGCCGCGTGTCCGGCGAGGCTGCCCAGGCTCGCGCCGAGGTCGCCGCTCTGGTCCTTGGCCCAGTCGGAGATCGCACCGAAGAGCTTGGCCGCCTCCTCGGCGACGTTGCCCACGTCGTCGGCGCCCGGCCGCGGCCCGGGGCCGACCGGATCGGGGCCGACCGGATCGGGGCCGACCGGATCGGGGCCGACCGGATCGGGCTGGTCCGACACGTCGTCGCTCACGTCACCCTCTCCTGTCGTCGTCGGCGGGTCTCACGGGTCTCGCGGCCCTCGGGTCGGGGCCGCTCGGCACCATCGTCGGGCATCTCGACGAAGCGCACCTGCAGTTCGCCGGTCTCGACCCGGGCGCCGGCGACCCTCAGCCGCGACAGCCCGCTGGGCCGCGTCAGCAGCCGACGGTAGGAGCCGACCGTCACGACGAGCTCGTCGCCGTTGCGGGCGAGGTCGACCTCGGCGCGGGTCACGAAGGGCAGAGCGAGGTGCAGCACGGCGCCCGCATCGGTGCGGTCCACGCGAAACGGCCCCTCTCCGGTAGGCCGCGCGAGCGGGTCGGCGTCGCCGTACACCTCCGCGGCGAGCTCGCGCAGTGCCGCGACGCCGACCGGCTCGCGGGAGCGGTACTCCGAGCGCCAGATCGGCAGCCCGACGAAGGACTGCTCGACCTCGGCCAGCACGGCGTCCTGGGCGACCACCCACCCGGCCCGCCAGTCGTCGGCGCCCTCGGCGGGGAAGACGCGGTTGGCGACCACGCCGTCCACGCGGTAGCCGAACAGCGACAGGTTGGTCCAGCTGCGCCGGGCCTCCGCCAGCACCACGGCCTCCGGCGTGAGGACGAGTCGCACGCTCGCATCCGGACCGGACAGCAGCGCCTGGACCTCCGCGAGCTCGGCGTGCAGCCGCTCGATCGCGTCGAAGACGGTGTCGCCCGGCATCGGGACGCCGACGGTGCGCGAGAGCACCGGCTTGAGAGCCTTGATGATGCGCCGCTCGGCCGGGAAGACGCGCTGCATGTACCAGCCCAGCGCCTCGGGCAGGGCGAGCAGCCGCAGCGTCTCGGCCGTCGGCGCGCAGTCGACGACGATCACGTCCCACGCCCCGGAGAGGGCGTGCAGGCGCAGCTCGAGCAGGGCCAGCACCTCCTCGGCGCCGGGGATGACGGTCAGCTCCTCGGCGGCCACGGGGTCGACACCGGCGACGTCGAGCACCGAGAGCAGGTAGCCCTGGATCTCGGCCCACGATTGCTGGAAGCGCAGCTGCGCGTCGACCTGCTGCACGAAGAGGTGCTCGGCCACCTCGGTCGGCTCGGCGCCCACCGGCGTGCCGAAGGCGTCGGCCAGCGAGTGGGCGGCGTCGGTGCTGAGCACCAGGGTGCGCAGGCCGCGGGCTGCGGACAGGGTGGCCGTGCCGGACGCGACGGTGGACTTGCCGACGCCGCCCTTGCCGGTGAAGAGGAGGAGACGCACGCTGAGAGCTGCCCCGCTCAGACGATCGACTCGACGCGCTTCTTCAAGCCCTTCAGCGCGGTCTCGATGAGGATCTTCTCGCCCTTGCGCTTGAGCATCCCGATCAGCGGGATCGAGACGTCGAGCGCGAGCCGGTAGGTGACCTCGGTGGTGCCGTCGCCCCGGTCGCGGAGCACGTAGGCGCCGTCCAGGGCGCGCAGCATCTTGCCCTCGACCAGCGTCCAGGTGACCTGCCGGTCGGCGTCCCAGGTGTAGGCGAGGGTGTACTCGTCCTTGATCGGCGAGACGTCGAGCGCGAAGAAGACCTGCTCGGCCAGCCCGTCGGGCGTCGTGGCCACGACGTCGGCGACCGTGACGCCCTTGGCCCAGGTGGGGTACGACGCGAAGTCGGCGATCACGGCCATGACGGCTGCGGGCGCGGCGTCGATCTCGATCGACGACGTGGTCTGCTCGGCCACGATGTGCCCCCTGTGCTGGGTCGACGGTGCGGGATCAGGTGCGGGATCAGGTGCTGGATCAGGTGCGGATCGGATCCGGGATCGACGGTGCGGGCGAGTCCGGCGCGCTGCGCGTGGCAGCGTACTAGACGGGTCGGGGCGGGCAGGGAGGGGTGGACGGCGCAGGTTTCCTCACCGGTAACCTGCAGGAGCAGACCCAGCGGGAGCAGCGAAGGAGGAGCCGTGCGTGAGTTCTCCACGCCTCTGACCGTCGTGGTCCCCGACACCGGGAACCTCACCGACGACGTGGTCCGCAACGCCGCCGAGGCGCCCGGGTCCGTGGTCTTCAGCCGCCCCGCATCCGACGGCGAGGGCTGGAGCGACGTCACGGCTGCGCAGTTCCTCGCCGAGGTCAGTGCCGTCGCGAAGGGGCTGGTCGCGGCCGGAGTCGAGGCCGGTGACCGGGTCGCCCTGATCTCGAAGACCCGCTACGAGTGGACGCTCCTCGACTACTCCATCTGGTTCGCCGGGGCCGTCACCGTGCCGGTCTACGAGACCTCCTCCGAGGAGCAGATCGCCTGGATCCTGCAGGACTCCGGTGCCCGTGCGGTGGTGGCCGAGGGCGCCGCCCACGTCGCCCGGGTCGCCGCGGTGCGTGGCGGTCTCGACGACCTCATGCACGTATGGTCCTTCGACGACAACGCCGTCGACATCCTGTCCCGGCTGGGCGAGGACGTCGCCGACGCCGACCTGGAGCAGCGTCGTACGACCGCCACCCCGCTCGACCTCGCGACCCTGATCTACACCTCGGGCACCACCGGCCGGCCCAAGGGCTGCATGCTCACCCACGCGAACTTCATGTTCGAGCTCGGCGTCGCGACCGACGAGCTCGAGCGGCTCTTCGAGACCGACGGCGCCTCGACGCTGCTGTTCCTCCCGCTCGCGCACGTCTTCGCACGGATCATCCAGGTGGGCTGCGTGAAGTCGCGCACCCGTCTGGGCCACAGCGCCGACATCAAGGGGCTGCTGCCCGACCTCCAGGCGTTCCGCCCGTCGTTCATCCTGGCGGTGCCGCGGGTCTTCGAGAAGGTCTTCAACACTGCGTCGCAGCGCGCGGCCGCCGACGGGCGTGGCGCGATCTTCGACCGGGCCGCCGAGACCGCCATCGCCTACTCGCGCGGCCTCGACAAGGGCCGGGTCCCGCTGCGGGTGCGCGCCCAGCACGCGGTGTTCGCCCGCCTCGTCTACGCCAAGCTGCTCGACGCGCTGGGTGGCCGGTGCGCGTACGCCGTCTCGGGCGGCGCTCCCCTGGGCGACCGACTCGGCCACTTCTACCGCGGCATCGGGCTGACCATCCTCGAGGGCTACGGCCTGACCGAGACCACGGCCGCGCTCACCGTCAACCTGCCCGACGCTCTCAAGGTCGGCACGGTCGGACGGCCGCTGCCGGGCACGGCCGTGCGGGTCGCGGACGACGGCGAGCTGCTCTTCCGCGGCGGCCAGGTCTTCGCCGGCTACTGGGACAACGAGCCGGCCACCGCCGAAGCGCTCGAGCGCGACGGGTGGTTCCACACCGGCGACGTCGGCGAGGTCGACGACGAGGGGTTCGTGCGGATCACCGGGCGCAAGAAGGAGATCCTGGTGACCGCCGGCGGCAAGAACGTCGCGCCCGCGGTCCTCGAGGACCGGCTGCGGGCCCACCCGCTCGTCGACCAGTGCATCGTCGTCGGCGACGGGCAGCCCTTCATCGCCGCCCTGGTCACCATCGATCGCGACGCCTTCCCGGTGTGGGCCCAGACCCACGGCAAGCGCGGCTCCATCGAGGAGCTGGTCGACGACCCCGACCTGCGTGCGGCCATCGAGTCGGCCGTCGAGGACGCCAACAAGGCGGTCTCCAAGGCCGAGTCGATCCGCAAGTTCCGCATCCTCCCCGACGAGTGGAGCGAGGAGTCCGGCCAGCTGACGCCGAGCCTCAAGCTGAAGCGCAACGTGGTCATGCGCGAGGTCCGCGACGACCTCGCGGCGCTCTACCTGCCCTGATCCGCGCACGATCGGGCGCTCGGGAGGGCCGCCGCGCCCTGCTGCTCCATTTGTCTCAGGCGCGCCGAGGTTTGGCCGAAATGGTCCCCCGGGTGTGCAGAGCATCCCTACGATGACTGTGGAGGGGGACATCCGCCCCACAGGCATGACATGCGGGCTGGTCGGATCGGGACAACCGTGAGGCCGGCGAGATGGGAAGGGTCGACGATGGATCGGCGCAGAGTGCTCTTGATCGCGGCAGCCCTGGTAGCAGCCTTGGGGACCGTCCTCGTCTTCCTCTACGTGCAGGGCGCCGACAACCGTGCCGAGGACAAGTTCGCGACCGTCGAGGTCCTGGTCGCCACCGTGCCGATCCAGCCGGGGGAGACGGTGGCCGACGCCGCCGCCAACGCCAAGTTCTCCCTCGAGCCGATCGCCGAGGGCCAGGTGCTGCCCGGCGCGCTCACGACCATCCAGGGCATCGACGGACAGGTCGCCCTCACCACGATCTACCCTGGTGAGCAGATCGTGCCGCAGAAGTTCGGGACCACGGCGCTGACCGAGTCGACGCTGCCGATCCCCGAGGGCTCCGTCGCGATGTCGGCCAACCTGACCGACCCCGCCCGGGTCGCCGGCTTCGTCAACCCGGGCTCGAAGGTCGCGGTCCTGCTCACGGGCACCGACCCGACCACCGGCGCGCAGTACTCCCGCGTCCTGCTCGACGCGGTCACCGTCATCGGCGTCGGCTCGACGACCCCGGTCACGACCACCACCACGCCCGCCGGCACCGACGGCACCACCCAGACCGTCGAGGCGCTGCCGCGCACGCTGCTCACCTTCGCGGTGAAGCAGAAGGACTGGCTGCGCCTGACCTACGCCCAGACCCAGGGGGAGCTCTCGCTCGCCCTGATCGGTCCGGACACCCAGATCGGCTACGGCCCCGGCGTCGACTCGAGCACGCTGTTCGACGGTCAGTAGGTCGCCGATGCCCATCGCCGTCGATCCGGACAACCCGACCGTCACGTCGCTGCTGGCCGCCCTGCCGACGGGCAGCCAGGGTGTCGACTCCACCGAGCGTCTCAAGGCGTGGCTGGGCCAGCACGTCGACGAGTACGCCGTGGTGCTCGGCCCGCACCTCGACTTCGACACCGTGGTCGGGATCTGCGAGGAGCTGCGCACGACGCGCCCGACGGTGAGCGTGGTGCTGGTGCGCGACGCCATCGACACCTCGATGCTCACCCAGGCGATGAAAGCCGGGGCGCGCGACGTGGTGCCGCACGACGAGGAGGGCCTGCTGGCCGCGGCGGTCGCCCGCGCCCACCAGCTCCACGTCGCGCTGCGGGGGCCGAGCGGAGCGACCCAGCTGGGTCGCGTGATCACCGTCTTCTCGCCCAAGGGCGGCGTCGGCAAGACGACGATGGCGGTCAACCTCGCCCTCGCGCGCAATGAGCGCGGCGCGCGCAAGGTGTGCCTGGTCGACCTCGACCTCGCCTTCGGCGACGTCGCGATCACGATGCAGCTCTTCCCGACGCACTCGATCGAGCACGCGATCGGCTCGGAGGACAGCCTCGACCTGGCCCAGATCGACGGCCTGCTGACGCGCCACCAGGACTCGCTGATGGTCCTGGCCGCCCCGGCCCACCCCGACGTGCGCGAGCGGGTCTCCCCCGCCCTGGTCGCCAAGGTGCTGCGCACCCTGCGCGAGGGTTTCGACTATGTCGTGGTCGACACCGCGCCGGCGTTCGACGAGCAGGTGCTCACCGCGCTCGACGAGACCGACGAGTGCATCCTGGTCGCGACCCTCGACGTGCCGACGCTCAAGAACGTCAAGGTGGCGCTCGAGACCCTCGACATGCTCAACATCGCGCAGGGCCATCGCCACCTGCTGCTCAACCGCGCCGACGACGCCGTCGGCATCAGCCCCGACAAGGTCGAGGCGATCCTCGGCATGCCGGTCTCCGCCCAGATCTCCACCGCGGTCGAGATCGCCGCGGCCACCAACGCCGGCAGCCCGATCGTCGTCGTCAACCCGGCTCACCAGTCGAGCCTCGAGGTCCTCGCCCTCGCCGGCCGCCTCACGGGTGAGGAGGTCCGGCTCGCATCCGCCAGCCCGCAGCCGGAGCCGGCCGCGGAGCCCGAGGGCGCGAAGCCCCGGGGCCGATTCCGGATCAGGAAGTGATGACGTGAGCAGCCTCGCCGACCGTCTCGCCGCCGCTCGCCGTGTCAGCGGCGAGACCGAGGGAGCTCCCACCGAGTCCCCGACCACCGACGCCGCAGCGTCCGAGTCCCCCGCCCCGGCCACCTCGGCGGCTGCCTCGGCGGCCTC
>WLIH01000122.1 GCA_009702305.1 Actinomycetota bacterium
CGGCCTCCTGGGTTCGTGGGGTGCGGGCGGTGACTCCAGAGTCCGCGAGTCAGGTCGCCGGGAGGTTGAGCAACGGTTACATCCGTGTCTCATCTGCTGTGATCCGCAGCACGTGTGCCGTACGTTGCACGCGTGAGCGACATCGACGACATCAGCCAGCTGAAGTACCGCTACCTGCGCAGCCTGGACACCAAGGCCTGGGACGAGTTCGAGGCGTGCTTCCTCCCGGAGGCGACCGGCGACTACAACGGTCTGCTCTTCGCCGACCGCTCCGCGCTGGTCACCTACATGCGCGAGAACCTCGGCGAGGGCCTGATCACGCTGCACCAGGTCCATCACCCCGAGATCACCGTCGACGGCGACACCGCGACCGGCCGGTGGTACCTCCAGGACAAGGTGATCGTCGAGGCGTTCCGCTTCATGCTCGAGGGGGCGGCGTTCTACGAGGACCGCTACGCGCGTACGCCGGACGGGTGGCGGGTCGCCCACACCGGCTACCGCCGGACCTACGAGGCGACGTACAACCTCGACGACATCCCGAGCTTCAAGGTCACCGGGCCGGGCGTCCACACCCACGTCTGAGGCCACGTCTGAGGCCCCGGCCTCCGGCTCCGTCAGAGCGACTGGTCGGTCCAGGCCGTCTGGACGACCTGGAGACCCTGGTCCCGGGTGAGCAGGCGGCCGCGGCCGGGCGGGGCCGGCAGCGGGCGGAGGTTGCCGATGAGCGGGCCCTCCTCCGGACTGCCCGAGAGCATCAGGCCCGGCTGGGCGAGGTCGCGCAACGACTGGATCATCGGCTCGTACAGCGCGCGCGAGGCGCCGCCCGAGCGGCGTGCGAGCACGACGTGCAGGCCGGTGTCGCGCGCTTGGGCCAGCAGCGGTTGGAGCACCTGCGCCGGTGAGCTCTGCTGGGTCGCGACGAGGTCGTAGTCGTCGATCAGGACGAAGACCTCGGCGCCCTGCCACCACGAGCGGTTGCGCAGCTGCTCGCTGGTGACGTCGGGTCCGGGCACGCGCTGCTCGAGGTAGGTCGCCAGGTCCTTGAGGGCGGGCGTGGCCTGCGCTGCCGACGTCAGGTAGTTGAGCAGGTAGCCCTCGGGCACCTCGCCCAGCAACGAGCGGCGGTAGTCGACCAGCACGATCTGGGCCTGCTGCGGGGTGCGCGTGCGCATGATCTCCCGGGCGTAGGCCCGCAGCACCGAGCTCTTGCCCGACTGGCCGTCGCCGAAGAGCAGCAGGTGCGGCTCGGTGTCGGGGTCGAGGGAGACCGGCGCGAGCTCCTTCTCGTTGACGCCCAGGAGCAGCCGGCCGCCGGGCTTCTCGGCGGCCGTCGCGGACTCGTCGGCATCCGTGATCTTGGCCAGCGCCCGGATCTCGTCGAGGTCGATCTTGTCCGGCAGCAGCCGCAGCTTCGGACCGGACGGTCCCTTCCAGGCGTCCTGCACCCGGGCGATCAGGTCGTCGACCCCGTCGCCGAGGGTCTCGGCCGACGGGTCGCCGTCGATGCGCGGCAGCGCGGAGAGGAAGTGCAGCTTGCCGGCGACCAGACCGCGTCCGGGGCGGCCGACGGGCACGAGCGCGGCGACCTTGCGGTCGATCTCGGAGTCGATCGCATCGCCGAGACGCAGCTCGATCTTGGTGCCGAAGACGTCGCGCATCGAGGCGCGGAAGTCGGACCAGCGGTTGGCGGAGGCGATCACGTGCAGGCCGAACGTGAGTCCGCGGCCGGCCAGACCCTGGATCTCGAGCTCGAGGTCGTCGAAGTCGCTGCGCAGCGTGCTCCACAGGTCGATGACCAGGAAGACGTCGCCGTAGCCGTCGTCGGCGCGACCCTGGGCCCGCCGGCTGCGGTAGGTCTCGATCGAGTCGATGCCGTGAGCGCGGAAGTAGGCCTCGCGGCGGTCGATGACGCCGGAGACCTCCGCGACGATGCGGCGTACGACGTCGGGCTCCGAGCGGGTGCCGACGCCGGCGACGTGGGGCAGCGCGCTCAACGGGGAGAACGTGCCACCGCCGAAGTCGAGGACGAAGAACTGCGACTCCGTCGGCGTCGTGGTGAGCGCCATGCTGGTCACGATCGTGCGCAGCACGGTGCTCTTGCCGCTGCGCGGGCCGCCGACGACGGCGACGTGGCCGGCCGAGCCGCTGACGTCGATCGTCATCGTGTCGCGTCGCTGCTCGCGGGGGCGGTCGACCGTGCCGAGGGGCACGGTGAGTCCGCCGAGCTCGCGCCAGCGCGGCGAGACCAGCCCGAGGTCGGGGTCGGCGACCAGGTCGCCGAAGAGCTCGTCGAGGGTGTCGGGCACGTCGAGGGGCGCCAGCCACACCTGGTGGGCCGCTGGACCGTGCCCGGTCATCCGCTCGACGGCGATGTCGAGCAGCGATGCCTGCGAGCCCTCCTCGGATCCGGTCGGACGGACCTCGGGCTCCACGTCGGTCTCCGGCGTCTCGAGCGTGAGCACCTGGGAGATGGTGAAGGGCAGGATGCCCTGGACGTGACCGCCCTCGTCGCGGCGTACGCGCGCGCGGCCGCTGGGCGGGCCGGAGACGTAGGCGGCCTTGAAGCGCAGCATGCTGGTCGGGTCCGGCTTGAGGTAGCCCAGGCCCGGCACGGCCGGCAGCTCGTAGGCATCGGGCACGCCGAGCACGGCGCGCGACTCCTGGGCGCTGAAGGTGCGCAGCCCGACGCGGTAGGACAGGTGGGACTCCAGGCCGCGCAGTCGACCCTCCTCGAGTCGCTGCGACGCGAGCAGCAGGTGCAGGCCCAGGGAGCGACCGAGGCGCCCGATCGCGACGAAGAGGTCGATGAACTCCGGCTTCGCGGAGAGCATCTCCGAGAACTCGTCGACGACGATGAACAGCGACGGCATCGGAGCGAGGTCCTCGCCGGCTGCTCGCGCCTTCTCGTAGTCGCGGATCGAGGCGTAGTTGCCCGCGGCGCGGAGGAGCTCCTGGCGTCGGACCATCTCGCCGGACAAGGCGTCCTGCATGCGGTCGACGAGCGTGAGCTCCTGCTGCAGGTTGGTGATGACGGCCGAGACGTGGGGCATCTCGGACATGCCGGCGAAGGTCGCGCCGCCCTTGAAGTCGACGAGCACCAGGTTGAGCTGCTCGGGGGAGTGCGTCATCACCATGCCGAGCACCAGCGTGCGCAGGAACTCCGACTTGCCGGACCCGGTCGCCCCGATCACCAGCCCGTGCGGGCCCATGCCCGGCTGGGCCGACTCCTTGATGTCGAGGTGCACGACCGCGCCGTTGTCGCCGAGACCGATCGGCACGCGCAGCCGGTCGCGCGCCGGCCGCGGTCGCCACGCGACGGCCGGGTCGAGGGTGCGCACGTCGCCGAGGGCGAGCAGCTCCATGAAGTCGGTCGGACCGGAGATCTCGCCCGACGACGCCTCGGCGCCGCCTGCCTGGGTGACGGTGTGCAGCGGCGTGAGGCGGCGCGCGAACGCCTCGGCGGTCGCGACGTCGCACTGGTCGGCCTTGGCGCGCACCGGGTCCTCGCGCAGCCGGAGCGCCTCGACGGGGTAGCGATCGCCTCCGACGGCGTCGGCGAGCTCCTCGACGAACTGGATGCGCAGCCGGCTCGGGTCCTCGAGCTCGTCCCAGCGTGCGGGCAGGTCCAGCACGGTCACGCCGTGCAGCCCGTCGGGCGGGATGACGTGGTTGCCCGGCGGCAGCTCGACGCCGTCGGTCACCAGGATGACGTGCGGGGTCGCGGGTCGCTCGTCGGCGCCGAAGCGGGGTCGGTCGCTGAGGTCCGGCGGCAGCAGGGTCGCCAGGTCCGCGAGCTGCGTGCCGACCATCCGCATCGGTCCGACGGCATCGGACTCCTGGCCGGACAGGGCGTGCGGGAGCCACTTGACCCAGTCCCAGTGGGCGAGGTTCTGCTCGGAGGCGAGCACGGCGATGGCGAGGTGCTCGGGCGACTGGAACGCCGCGGCCGAGCACAGCATCGCCCGGGCCAGCGCGCGGGTCGGGTCCTCGGGACCGCACAGCTCGATGCGGTCGAAGGCGCGCATGTCGACCGAGGCCGGGAGGTCGGGCTGCAGCCGGTGCACGACCAGCAGCCGGTGCAGCGCCGAGGCTGCGGCGGGATCGACCTGGTCGATCGGCGCGCTCTCCGGCGGCACCAGCTCCAGCGCGAGCGGCTGGCTGCACACGCCGTACCGCACGTGGAGGAACTGCGTGTCGGACGTGCCGTGCTCCCAGATGCGCGAGCGCTCCTCGGCGAGCGCCGGCAGCGCCGAGGGAGCGGGGTGGCGCCAGGTGAGGGCCTGACGCTGCTGGTCAGCGGCCTCGCGGGTGACCTTGCGGACGTTGGCGAGGTAGCGGAGGTACTCGGTGCGCGACCCGGTCACCGACTGCACGCGCTGCTTACGCTGCCGGTCGATCTGGACGATGATGAAGCCGAGCGTCGCGAACAGGAACATGCCGGCAGCGATGTAGGAGCGTCCGGCGTTGCCCGACTGGCTGCCCATCGTGGCCACGAGCACGATCGAGCCGAGGCTGCCGAGCATCGGGATGGCGTTCATCAGCACGCCCGAGGCACCCTCGTGCTGCTCGAGCTCCGGCGGCGCCTGGAGCTGGAGCTGTCCGCTCGGCATCTCCGGTGCTTCCTGGCGGTGGCCGCGCAGCGTCGTCAACACGATCTCCTGGGCTCAGCGATGTCCCCCGCGGGCCGGGAGGGTCAGCGCTGCGACTACCCGAAGGGCCGGTCGCCGAAACCGTCGCGGCCCACCTGTCCAGACGACGCCGGGTCGCGGGGTTTGAGACCGCTCCCCTCGCCGCAGGATGGGCCGTGACCTGCGGTCGCGTCGTCGGAGCGCGCCCGGGGTACGTCGGGAGGGCAGCGTGGCCGGAGGCCGGAGGGTGGGCGAGAGCTTCGCCGTCACCGTGCACGGCCCGCGTGGTGCCGTCGACCTGGTCGTGCCCTCGGAGGCGTCGGTCCTCGACGTGGCCCGGGAGTACGCGCGCCAGGCGCGCCTCGTCGGCGCACCCGACCTGGGCGACCGGCGCGGGCAGGTCCTCGCTCCCGCCGCGTCGCTGGCGGCGGCCGGGATCGTGCCGGGCGATCTGCTGGTCGTCCTCGACTCCGATGCCCCCGCCGCACGCTCGTCCGACGTCGCCGAGGCAGATCGGCAGCCGCCGTCGGGACTGGCGACCCTCTGGGCCGCGGTCGCCGCGGCCGCTGCGGTGCTCGCCGGATGGGCCGCCGCGCCGCTCGACGGCACCGACGGCGATCTGGTGGTCGCAGTGCTCGCCGCGGCAGCCGTGATCGGTGTGCTCCCGCTCGGTCGCTACGCCGCCCACCGAGTGGTGGCCGCCCCGGCGTTCGCCGGCGCCGCGGCGTACGTCGTCGCCTGGGCTCCCGAGCCGGAGCGGCTGCCCACGATCCTCGGCGTCGCCGCACTGACCGCCGGTGTCGCCGCGGCCGTCGCGCGCTCGCTCGACCGACGGCAGGAGGAGGCGCTGCGCGTGTGGCTGGTCGTCGGGTCCGCCGTGTTCGGGGTCGCCACCCTGGCGGCGCTCGCCGGCCTCCCCGACCGTTTCGTGTGGGGAGTGCTCCTGCTGCTTGCCGTGCTCGCCCCGCGTTTCGTGCCCGGCGTGGCCGTCGACGTGCCCGACCAGCTGCTGATCGACCTCGAACGGCTGGCCGTGACCGCCTGGTCGGCCCGCGAGCGACCGACGGGGCGGCGTGGTCGCACGATCGTGCCCGAGACGGCCGTCGCCGCGGTCGCGGCGCGTGGCTCGCGGACCGTGATCGCCGCGTCTGCTGCTGTCCTGGCCGTCGCGGCCCTCTCCGCCCCACTGCTGCTGGCCGCGGCGAGCGAGCAGGTCGACCTGGTCGGAGCCCGGGTGCTGGTCGGTCTGGGCGGGGCGACCCTCCTGCTCAGCGCCCGCAGCTACCGCAACACCACGGCGCGTGCCCTGCTGCGCCTGGCCGGGTTGGTCTGCTGGGCAGCGCTCCTGGTCTCGCTGGCTCCTGCTCTCGTGGCATCGGCCGGCATCACGCTGGCGGCGGCGTCGGTCGCGCTGGCCGTGCTGGTCCTGATCGCGGCGGTCGCCACCGGGCGAGGCTGGCGCTCCGCGTCGTGGTCGCGGCGGGCCGAGGTGGCCGAGGCGATCGCGGGATCGGTGGCCCTGGCCTCGCTCGTCGTCGCGGTCGGATTCTTCCGGCACCTGTGGGAATCCATCCCGGATGTTTAGGGGGGTAGGCCTCGGGTAGACGGCTGCTTGTCCACGCGATCGGCACCGCCGTCCATGTCAAATCGGCGGCCAGTCCGGACCTCAGACACACGGTGGATCACTCGGAAATCACACAAGTCTCGAGCGGCGTCACGTCGCGACGAGGAAGGAGCTGGCGCATGTCGAACGAATACGGACAGGGCGACAAGACCCTCACCCGCGCAGCGGGGATGGTCGCGGAGGCGAAGGGCGAGTTCGACGGGATCTCCAAGACCCTGATGAACAACGTCGAGTCCCTCAAGGCGCAGTGGGGAGGCCAGGGGTCGACCGCCTTCCAGGCCCTCGCCATGGCGTGGAACGAGAAGCAGCAGAAGATCGTCAACGCGCTCAACGAGTTCGAGGCCAACCTCACCACGACGGAGAAGGACAACCTGGCGACCGACGACCAGCAGTCCGCCAGCCTCGTGGGTCTGCAGAACTCCCTCGGCGCCCTCCCGAACGCCTGATCCAGGCCTTCTCGACTCCACACTCCACAGACAGGGGACCACGACATGCTCACCGACGGCATCAGCGTCAACCACTCAGGCCTCGACACCGGGGCGTCCGACCTCGCTGCCGGGGTCAAGGCCATCGAGGACCGGATGATCCGCCTCGAGGACGACCTCAAGGAGCTCAAGGGCGCCTGGGTCGGTTCGGCCAAGGACTCCTACACGATCGCCAAGGCGAAGTGGGACGGCGCCATCACGGAGATGAGGGACCTGCTCGCCAAGACGAGCCAGGCCGTCACCACCGCCAACCAGGACTACCGCGCCGCCGACCAGCGGGGCGCCAACCTGTTCAACGGCTGACGTCCGCACGTCCAACCCGGAGGGGCCGGCACCGAGAGGTGTCGGCCCCTCCGGGCGGTCTGGACCGGCGTATCGAACGCTGGTCGCGGGGTAGGACACAGCCAGTCGCGACGGGGTCACCCGGCGCGGCACGCGATCACGAGGGGGAACGATGAGTCAGGCGCCGCTCACCGCCACAGGCCTGGTGCGGGTCACGGTCGCGTCCGGCACACGCCGGGTCGACCTGGTCCTGCCCGGCTCGGTGCCGGTGGCCGAGCTCGTCCCCGAGCTGGCCCGCAGCGTCGGTCTGCTCGACGCCCTCACGGTCCACGGCGGCTATC
>WLIH01000123.1 GCA_009702305.1 Actinomycetota bacterium
CCGGGGGATCTCCGTAGGGTGTGGTCATGACACAGCCTCCGGGGTCCTACCCCCCGCCCGGGCCTCCGCCGCCGGGCCAGCAGCGCGGCGGCCCGTCCGGGCAGGAGCCGGCGTGGGAGGCCTGGGGTCAGCTGCCGCCGAGCACCTGGCAGCAGCCGGTCGCGCCGCCGCCCGGGATGCTCGGCGCAGCCCACAAGCCCGGCGCCGTGCCCCTGCGTCCACTCGCGCTGGGCGACATCTACGACGCGGCGTTCCGGATCATCCGCTTCAACCCCCAGGCGACGGTGGGTGCGGCCGTCCTGGTGGCCGCCGTCGCGATGACCATCCCCGTGCTGGCCACCGCCGTGCTGACCTGGACCGTCGACCTGTCCCTCCAGCAGGGCACGTTCGACGACGGGTCGGCCCTGGGCCTGGTCGGCTCGCTGGGGTCGTTCGGGCTGGGCTCGATCCTCCAGCAGATCGGCCTGATCCTGGTGTCCGGGATGACCGCACACGTCGTGGCCGCGGCCGCGATCGGCCGCCGCCTCTCGCTCGGGGAGGCCTGGGGTGCGACCGCCGGTCGACGCTGGCGCCTGCTCGGCCTGTCGCTGCTGCTGATGCTGCTGCTCCTGGCCCTGCTCGGCGGCTACGCACTGTCCTACGTGCCGCTGGTCCTGCTGAGCGACTCCGTCGGCCTGATCGTCGTGTACGCCGTCCTCTCCGGTCCCCTCCTGCTGTGCTTCCTGCCGTGGTTCTGGATCCGCTGCTACTACCTGCCGGCCACGGCCATGATGATCGAGGACCTCGGGATCCGAGGGGCCATCGGCCGCGGCTTCCGGCTCACGCGGCGTCAGTTCTGGCGGACCTTCGGGCTCGCACTGCTGACCGCCATGGTCGCCGGCGGCGCCGGTTACGTGCTCTCGATCCCGTTCGCCTTCGGTGGTCAGGTCGTCGCCGTGCTCGTCGACCCGCAGTACTCCGTGCTGGTGTTGATCCTGACCCAGGCGCTGGCGACCGTGGTGTCGTCGGCGTTCATCGCGCCGTTCACGACCGCCGTCGCGTCGTTGCAGTACCTCGACCTCCGGATCCGCACCGAGGCCTACGACGTCGAGCTGATGACCCAGGCCGGGATCACCGCGCGGTGATCCCGGCGTCCTGGCCCGGCCTGCTGCGCGACCCGCCGCTGCTCCCCACGCCCGAGGACGCGCGCTCGGAGCTCCGTCGTGAGCTGGTGCGACCGGAGTACCACCAGCGCAACCCCGTGCAGGAGCTCCTCGACTGGCTCGGGCGCACGATCGACGGCACCCTGCAGGCCGCCTCGGGCACGCCGCCGCTGGCGACGTTCGCCGCCCTCGTGGCCTTCCTCCTGCTCGTGCTGGGCGTGGGCGCGCTCGTCTCCCGCACTCGGCGCAGCCCCCGCCAACGCGCAGGCACCCGGGCCGTCCTCGCGGACGAGCAGGTCGGTGCGGCCGAGCTGCGGGCCCACGCCGAGACCGCGCTGGCGGAGGGTCGCTACGAGGACGCCGTGGTCGACGCCTACCGCGCGCTGACCGTGCTCCAGGTCGAGCGCGGCCTGCTCGACGACGCACCCGGCGCGACCGCGCACGAGGTCGCCCGCACGCTGGGTGCCCGTCGGCCCGACCTCGTCGAGTCCCTGGAGTCGGCCGCCCGGCTCTTCGACGAGGTGCTGTACGGCGACCGGCCGGCCGACCGCGATCAGGCACTGTCGGTGCTGGCGATCGACGCGGCGGGGGTGGGCGCGCGGTGACCTGGCTGCGCGACCACCGCACGAGCCTGGTCATCGGCGGCGCCCTGGTGGTGGCGATCGCCGTGGCGGTCCTGCTCGGAGGCGGCGCCCGCACGAGCGCGGACCTCGACCCCGCCAACCCCGACCCCGACGGCGCACAGGCGCTCGCCCGGGTGCTCGCCGACCAGGGCGTCGAGGTCGAGGTGGTGCGCGACGCCGCCGCACTCGAACGGCTCGACGGGCTGGCCGGGTCGACCGTCGTGGTCACCTCGGCCGGCGACCTCGGCCGCAGCACCGCCCGGCGTCTCGTCGCGACCGCCCAGGGCGCACGGATCGTCGTGGTCGATCCGGCCCCGGGCACCCTGCGAGCGCTCGGGATCCGGGTCTCGAGCACGCGATCGCGTCCCGCCGAGGACCTCGCGGCCGACTGCGCCGACCCGCTCACCCGCGATCTGCACCTCGACGTCGACCGCGCTACGACGTACGCCCTCGACGGCTGCTTCTCCGACGAGACCGGGTCGATGCTCGTGCAGCGCGCCGGCCTCCTGCTCTTCGGCGCCGGTGGCGCGTGGGCCAACGGCCAGGTGCTGCGCGGCGACAACGCCGCCCTAGCCCTGCGCCTGCTCGGCCAGCGCGAGCGCCTGGTCTGGTACGTCCCGTCGCTGGCGGACCTCGTCGCCGACGACGGCGTCAGCCTCTCGACCCTGCTGCCGCGCTGGCTCGCACCCGGCCTCTTCCTCGCCGTGCTCGCCAGCGGCGCACTCGTCCTGTGGCGGGCTCGTCGGCTCGGACCGCTCGCCAGTGAGCCGCTGCCGGTCGTCGTGCGAGCGATCGAGACGACTCGCAGCCGGGGGCGCCTCTACCGCCGGGCCGGGGACCGGGCCCACGCCGCGTCGGCGCTGCGCACCGCCGCACGGCGCCGGGCCGCGGAGCGGTTGCGGCTCGGCGTCGGCAGCGAGCCGGACGTCGTCGTGCGTGAGGTCGCCCGCCACCTCGACCGGCCCGTCGCCGAGATCCAGCCGCTGCTCGATCCGGCCACCCCCGCGCCCGTGACCGACCACGACCTGATCCACCTGGCCAACGCCCTGGCCGAGCTCGACAGAGAGGTACGCCGACCATGACCGACCCCACTGGAGGAGCCGCTCGCGAACGGCTCGCCGCCGTCCGCTCCGAGGTCGCCAAGGCCGTCGTCGGCCAGGATGCCGCGGTCTCCGGGCTGCTGGTCGCCCTGCTGTGCGGAGGCCACGTGCTGATGGAGGGCGTGCCCGGCACGGCGAAGACGCTGCTGGTCCGCTCGCTAGCGGCTTCGCTCACCGTGGAGACCCGGCGCGTGCAGTTCACCCCTGACCTGATGCCGGGCGACATCACCGGGTCGATGGTGATCGACAGCCGAGCCGGTGAGCTGTCCTTCCGCGAGGGACCGGTCTTCACCCACCTGCTGCTGGCCGACGAGATCAACCGGACGCCTCCCAAGACGCAGTCGGCGCTGTTGGAGGCGAGGGAGGAGGGACAGGTGTCGGTCGACGGCGTCTCGCGGCCGCTGCCGTCGCCGTTCCTGGTCGCGGCCACGCAGAATCCCGTCGAGTACGAAGGCACCTATCCGCTGCCGGAGGCCCAGCTCGACCGCTTCCTGCTCAAGGTGGTGCTGCCGGTGCCCGAGCGTCACGACGAGCTCGAGATCCTGCGGCGGCATGCGGCCGGCTTCGACCCGCGCGACGTGGCCGGCGCGGGCGTCGTAGCGGTCGCCGGGCCGGAGGACATCGCAGCGGGACGAGCCGCCGTGGGCACCGTGCAGGTCTCCCCCGAGGTCGTCGGCTACATCGTCGACATCGCCCGCGCAACCCGCCAGTCGCCGTCGCTCTCCCTCGGGGTGAGCCCCCGCGGCGCGACCGCCCTGCTGCGCTCGGCGCGCGCCTGGGCGTGGCTGACCGGACGCGACTTCGTCACGCCCGACGACGTCAAGGCGCTCGCCCACGCCACGCTGGTGCACCGCCTGGGGTTGCGCCCGGAGGCCGAGCTCGAGGGCGTCGACGTCGGCCAGGTGCTGTCGGCGGCGCTCGGGTCGGTGCCGGTGCCGCGCTGATGGTCCCGCACTGATGGCCCTGACCGGCCGGCTCCCACTGCTGCTCCTCCTGGGCATCGTCCCGGTGGTGCTGCGCCCCAGCATGGGCACCGTCTGGCTGTGGCTGCTGACGGTCGCCCTGGTCGGCGCGCTGGACTGGTGGCGCGCGCCCCGCCCAGCCACTCTCTCCCTGGCCCGGCGACCTGTCCCGACGACCCGGCTCGGCCAGCCCGCGGAGTCGGCGCTGACGGTGGTCAACGACGGCGCCCGCCGCATCGATGCCCTCCTGCGCGACGCGTGGCAGCCCAGCGCGGGCGCCACCGGCAATCGGCATCGGGTGCGGCTGGCCGCGGGCGAGCGAGCGGTGCTGCGCACGACGCTGCTGCCCCGGCGGCGTGGCGACCTGCAAGCCGTGGGGGTGACCGTGCGGGCGCGGGGCCCACTGGGCCTGGTGTGCCGACAGTGGACGGCGCCGGTGCCGGGCGCGGTCCGGTCGCTGCCGCCGTTCGACTCGCGCAAGCACCTGCCGTCGCGGCTGGCCCGGCTGCGCGACCTCGATGGCCGCTCGGCGGTGCGCGTGCGGGGACAGGGCACGGAGTTCGACTCGCTGCGTGAGTACGTCCGTGGCGACGACGTACGCTCGATCGACTGGCGGGCCTCGGCGCGCAACCGCACCGTGGTCGTGCGCACCTGGCAGCCCGAGCGGGACCGGCGGGTGGTGCTGGTGCTCGACACCTCCCGGACCTCGGCCGGCCGGGTGGGGTCCGGCGACGGGGTGCCGCGCCTCGACTCGGCCATGGACGCCGCGCTGCTGCTCGCGGCGCTGGCGGCCCGGGCCGGCGATCGCGTCGACTTCGTCGCAGGCGACCGTCGGGTGCGGGCCCGGCTGCGCTCGCACACCCTCGACGTCTCCGCCCGGCTGCAGGAGCAGATGGCCGACCTGGAGCCGGTCATCGCCGAAGCCGACTGGCCGGGACTGGTCGCGGCCATCACCGGGCTCGGCCGTCAGCGGGCGCTCGTCGTGCTGCTGACCCCGCTCGAGCCCGCCGCCGTCGAGGACGGCCTGCTGCCGGTGCTCGCCGCTCTCACCGCCCACCACCGTGTGGTGCTGGCCTCCGTGCGCGACCCCGACCTCGAGTCGCTCGCCACGGCCCGCGGCGACCTCGACGAGGTCTACGACGCCGCAGCAGCCGAGCAGGCCCTGGCCCGGCGTCGGCGTACGGCGCAGCTGCTGGTCGCCCTCGGGGTCGATGTGCTCGACGCGGACGCCGAGTCGCTGCCGCCGGTGCTCGCCGACCACTACCTGGCGCTGAAGGCCCGCGGCCTGCTCTGAGGGAGCCTCCGAAATGACGGATGGAAGGGCGTCCTGCGCCCTTCCACTCCCAAGGTATAGCGCACCCGGGGGCTTGCGGCAAGGCCCCCGGGACCCCGCAGAATCTCCGCCCGGAGCAGACACCGACACGCGGGGAGCGGCATGACGGAGCACGGCACGACGGGCGCTTTCGCGCTGCCCGACCATCTCTCGGCCAAGGCCGACCCGACCCTGATCGGCGACGACGAGGAGCACTTCGCCACCATCGCGCGCACCCTGCAGGAGTCGCTCGCCGATCTCTCGGCCCGCCTCGACGCCGAGCGCAAGGAGGCCGGCGGGATCGGCCAGGAGGCCCTGGACCGCGACCAGGAGGTGCACCGGCTGAGCGCCCGGCTGCAGACGCTGCGCAGGTTCGGCCTGGACCTGTGCCTGGGGCGGATGGTCGGCGGGGGCACCGAGCCGACGTACGTCGGGCGCCTGGGCCTCACCGACAGCGGCGGACGACGCCTGCTGGTCGACTGGCGCTCGCCCGCGGCCGAGCCGTTCTTCGCGGCGACGCACGCGCACCCGTTGGGACTCGCGAGCCGGCGGCGCTACCGCTGGACGCAGGGGCGGATCACGGACTACTGGGACGAGGTCTTCGCCGCCGACGGGCTCGAGGGGCACGCCGCACTCGATGACCAGTCCGCGTTCATCGCGAGCCTCGGGAGCAGCAGGTCGACGCAGATGCGCGACGTGCTCGGCACCATCGCGGCCGACCAGGACGCGATCATCCGGGCCGGATCGCGCGGCGCCCTGGTCGTCGACGGCGGTCCGGGGACCGGAAAGACCGTCGTCGCCCTGCACCGCACGGCGTATCTGCTCTACGCGGACCCACGGCTCGGTCACCGCCGTGGCGGCGTGCTGGTCGTCGGCCCGCACCACCCGTACCTCTCCTACGTCGCCGACATCCTGCCCAGCCTCGGTGAGGACGGGGTCCGCACCTGCACGCTGCGCGATCTGGTGCCCGAGGGCGCCGGCGCCCGACCGGAGGGCGACCCCGAGGTCGCCCGGCTCAAGGCCTCCGCCGACCTGGTCCGGGCGATCGAGCCGGCGGTCGCGCTCTACGAGGAGCCGCCGACCGAGGGCATGGAGGTCGAGACCCCGTGGGGCGATCTGTGGCTGAGCCCGCACGAATGGGCCGAGGCCTTCGCCTCACCCGACCCGGGCACACCCCACAACGAGGCTCGTGACCAGGTGTGGGAGGAGCTGGTGACGATCCTGGTCGACAAGTGCGACGACGAGGAGGTCGACGACGACCAGCTGCGTCGCGCCATCGCCCACCACGGCGAGCTGGTCGACGCCTTCCGTCGCGCCTGGCCGCTGCTCGAGGCGACCGACCTGGTCGGCGACCTCTGGGAGGTGCCGGCGTACCTGCGTCGCTGCGCCCCCGGGCTCTCCCCCGACGACGTACGCCGGCTGCAGCGCGCCGACCCGCAGGCCTGGACCGTCTCCGACCTCCCGCTGCTCGACGCGGCACGACGCCGGCTCGGCGGCCCGGAGGTGTCGCGCCGCCGGCGCCGGCGCGGCGCCGCGATCGCGGCCCAGCGTGCGCAGATGGCCGACGTGATCGACCACCTCATCGAGACCGACGACTCCGAGCTGCTGCTGATGACCAGCCTGCGCCAGCAGGACCTGCGCGACGCGCTGGTCGACGAGAGCGCGGTCGAGTCGGAGGATCTCGACCCGCTGGCGGGGCCGTTCGCCCACGTCGTGATCGACGAGGCGCAGGAGCTGAGCGACGCCGAGTGGCAGATGGTGCTGCAGCGCTGTCCCTCCCGCAGCCTCACGATCGTCGGCGACCGGGCTCAGGCCCGTGACGGCTTCACGGAGACGTGGACCGAGCGACTCGCCCGCATCGGACTGGCGCAGGTCGAGGTCGCCTCGCTCGGGATCAACTACCGCACCCCGACCGAGGTGATGGCCGAGGCCGAGCCGGTGATCCGGGCCGCGATCCCCGACGCCAACGTGCCGACCTCGGTGCGCAGCAGTGGCGTGCCCGTCGAGCACGGCAGCGTGACCGAGTTGGAGCGCATCCTGACATCCTGGCTCGCCGAGCACGCCGAGGGCACGGCGTGCGTGATCAGCACCGGACCGGTCGACCTACCGCCCGCGTCGCGGGTGCGGTCCTCGACGCCGGCACTGGCGAAGGGCCTCGAGTTCGACCTCGTGGTGCTGGTCGACCCGGACACCTTCG
>WLIH01000124.1 GCA_009702305.1 Actinomycetota bacterium
CCCGTACTGCAGTGCCCCCGTACTGCAGTGCCCCCGTACTGCAGTGCCCCCGTACTGCAGTGCCCCCGTACTGCAGTGCCCCCGTCGTTCCAGACTGTCGATCTCAGTTGCCGGGTCGGCTGACCGTTGGCAGGGGTAGCTAAGCGCCGTCTCCGAAGTCGGGTGGCAGGTCGACTGCCCAGCCGCCCGGGTGCGTCAGGTGGCTCGGGTCCTCGATGGCGTCTAGATGACGCGCCAGCCGGCGCCGCCAGGCCGGGTGCTGCTCGTACCCGGGAATGAAACTGACCAGGTCCGGGATGTTCTGCGGCAGCTGGCTTCTGTCTGACATGGCAACGGCGATCACAGCTTGCTCGACGTCTTGGCGTCGCCAAATGGCCAATCCTCGAGCCAGGCGCTCCCCGGCGCAGCGCGCCACCCACAGGTCCAGATCGCTGGGCACCCGCAGGGTCGGGAAGTACACCAACCGCTCCCCCACCTGCGTTTGGTGGCTTGGAGACGATGAGACGGCCCCTAGGTGGCGCAATTCTGTGAGGGCGTTGCGCAGCTCCTGTTCGGCGCAGCCGGTCAGGCTGATCAGTTCGGCGACGGTGCGAGGTGCGGCATTGAGGTGCCGCAGCGTCGCAGTGAGCCGGGCACTTGCCATCGCATCGGGTCCTCGTTCGTCGCCGCGTAGCCGCGCGATCTGCCGCCCTTCGGAGGAGGTCCTGCCTAGGTCGTTGAGCACGGTGGCCCAGGTGCGAAGACCCCAGCCAGGTACGGCGAGATCCCATTCCTGAAGGGTGGCGATGCGCATCCAGTCGCCGATGTTGAGTCGCTCGCAGCGGCGCGCGATGTGCCTAGCGAGGTGATCGTCCGCGACCAAGTACAGAACGCTTGCCCATTGGCTGTGCGGGCCGGCGAAGGTGGCTTGCCCGGTGCAGTGGTGCTGGTAGAACTGCAACTTCTCCATCCACCGGCACTCGGCCTTGGGGCTCAGTTCGACCTCGATCGCCAACCTGGTGCCATCGGCTAGGTGCACCTCGAGGTCTGGTTGGTGGATCGTCCGGGCGGCCGTGGCGCGGGCGGCTCGTTGCCGAGCGGGAAGGTCCTTGATGTCGCGGGAGGCCGCTCGTGTGGCGCGGCGTCGCAATTCTCGGTCGGAGAAGACCCATGCCCTGCCTGCCATGAACTTGAGTCCGACGTCGGCAACGACGGTGGCGTGACGTGCGCCGTTGTGTTTGGCCACCGTGCGCGGGTTCTCGTCGGCCACCCGAGCAAGGGCAGCCCTGCTCAGGGTGACAGCGCGTCCGCCATCACCGACCTGAGGGATGGAGTGGACTGACACCAACCCAGAGTTCAGCAACGCTGACAGGGTGACGTCGACCTGGAGCAGGGTCGCGACCTGACGAAGTTGGGACTCGGTCAGCCACATCCACTTGTCGAGCTGATTGAGGACAGCGTCGACCTCGACTTCGCGAGGCGCTGTTTCCTCGCCGGTCTGCGTGCGGCCGTGCTCATCGCCCTGGCTGTCCTGGTGTGCGTGCGAGATGTCCATGGGTGTCATGCGGACTCACCGTCCCGCGTTGGCTGCGGAGCGGGGTGCCACTGGTCAGGGGTGTCCATCGGGGCGTGATGCGTTGGCGGCGTGTGGTGACGAGCAGGGTCCTGAGGTGCGGGCGGTGTGGGGGCGGTGGACCCGGTCAGCGGCGACACGGGCTGGGCAGGCTGGGCCACTCGCGGGACCGGCAGGCCCGTCATCGACGGCGTCACCGCTGGAGCCTGCGAACTCCGCGGAGCGTGCGGCACGGCCGTCGACGACGCGTCCACGTGGTCGGCACGAGCGCTGGTAGTCGGCTCCGCAGCGACCATCTGAGGCTGCGCCGCACTCACGTCCTTCGCCCCGGGGCCGGGCGTGGCAACCCCTGATGAGACAGTGCCGGCTGATCCGGTAGTGGTCATCCACGGCGAAGCAGCGCTGGGTTCGCTTGCGGAGGATGCTGCCGGCAATGGTGCGGGTCGTGCGATCACAGGAACCACCGGTACCGGGGTCGAGACCGGGGTCGCGAGCCCGGGTCCCGCCGCGGCTTCCATGTCGTGTCGCGCGGCCGCGGCCGCGGCCGCGGCCGGGGGCTGGACTGGGGATGGTGGCGCACCGAGCCCGCCCGCCATCGCACCCGGACCCGCTCCGTTCTCTTCAGCGAAGATCAGCAGCGCCTGGGCGATGTCGTAGAGCAGGTCGGCGCTGGCGGGTGCCGCGGCGGTGCCCTCGACGACGTCCGCGATTGCCGCCAGCAGGCTCACCCACCATCGGCCGAGTTCGGTGGCGGGACGGTCCATCACCTTGACCCCGCGTCCGAGGTCGTGCAGCTGCTCGGGAGTCAGCGGCGTACGCCAACTGCGCGCGGTCCGGGGTCCGGGGGATGGGGAGCGGAGTCGGTTCATCGCTCCGATCACTCGGCCCCATCCAGCGGAGTCGAGGTGCTTGTCCATGTCGGTGGTCCTTCTATGTTGGGTTCCGCCGGCAAACACCGGCTTGAGAAGGGCTCTAACGGCGCCGTCTGCGACCGCGACCGTGACTCGCTCTCGTCCGCTCGTGCAGACCAAATGGGCGCCGCGGAAGGGGGTCGTGACCGTCGGGGCCTGCTTGATGACAGCCGCCCGAGAGGTGGAAGCGGCACCGGGGCACCTGGCCGTGTCCGGGCCGCCGGAATTCCCACGCACCGCCCTACCGGACGGTGGCCAGGCACGACTGGCCCGCCTCGGACCGCGCGCGGTCACCTTGCTGACCCGGTGGCGCATTGGGCCCTGCGAGTTGGCACCGCCTCACCCCGGTGACGGGGCGTGGAGGCGATGCTGTCGAACAGAACACCCTCCCGTCTCGTTCGACCGGCCGGTCAGGCAAGCGGGGCGAGAAGAGTGTTATCCGAGTTCTTGGAGCGCCACCTGCACGCACAGCCGATCCCGCGTCTCCGGGTCCAGTCCTCGCTGGGGGTCATAGCCGGGCCACTGGGTGTGGCCGTCATAGACACCGAAAACACGCCACCCCAGCAGCCGGTCGAAGACTGGCAGTGCCGAGGGACTCGTTAGGTAGGAGCCGATGTGGGTGCTCACCGCCGACATCAGTGCTTGCTCACTCGCGGCAAGCGCCCACGGGCGAGCGCAGCAGCGGTCCAGGCCCGCCGACTCGTACGTCAAGACTTCCGGTACGCCGGTGGTGGCCCACTCACAGTCGCGATGAGCAAAAACCCGACCCAAGGGACCCACGACCACGTGATTGCGGGCGTCCTCGTGCGGGGGAGGAAACGGATCATCGAGAGACCAGCACTCACCGGCGTCGTGGCTCCAGCAACCGCCTAGCCGTACGCCGTTCTCGGTGACCAACTGGTAGCGGTCGTAACCGCTGGCTGTCTCGGGTTGCCACCATGAAACCCAGACCTCACCGTTCTTCTGGAACCGCAGGCGCGAGAAGTAGGAGTCGCACTGGCGGGCTCGCTCCTGTGCGTCCACGGCATCGGCCAAGGAGAGCTCTGCGTCGCCCTCAGCACCGAGCTCGAGATCGGTGGGACTCTCCGTCACGAAACCCCTGTAGCTGTCCGGCGCAGAGGAGTGCTTGGCCTGGGTCAGTCGCACGATCATGGTGATGTCATCGGCAGATCAAGCACTCACGGGTCCCACGCTGGACACGATCATGGACCGTGGCTTCGCACGTGTCGCCGGGCAACCGCTGAACCGGCGGCCCCGGCAGGGCGACTGATGATCGCTCGGCGATTCGAGCGTGCGCCGGGCCGCGCGCTGTTCTGGCGAGATCGTCCGGTGCTCCGAGTAGCCCGGGGGCGGCTGAGTCGCGGACTGTCCATGGCCAAGCGACCACAGGTCCCGGATCGACTAGACGTCGCATGCCGTCTTGACCAGCTCAAGCCATCGACTGCAGCGCCGACTGTGTTGCCCACATCCGGCGTACTTCGGGGTCCAACGGTTCTCCGGGGATCCATCCTGGCCAGTCGCACCAGTCGGTCCACAGGCCGTGGACTCGCCACCCCAGCAGGGTGTCGTAGGTGGACAGCGAGCCGCCACGGCGGGGAATCCATTCTTCGAGGGTCTCCACCGCCAGGATCGCTTGGCCGATCTCTGACCATGCCCATGCACCTGGACGTTGGCAGCACCGCGGACCAGGCAGTGGCGTCCCATAGCCACGAGCAGCGTCCACGAAGTCCTGATAGTGAAATGACGACGGGCGGCCCCAGTCGCACTCTGCGTGCGCGAGGGAGGTCTCCAGCGCCTCGATCCTCGTATGTACGGGCCGGGGCGGCCACCTGTCCCTGAAGCGAGGGTCGTACTCAGTAGGGAAGACGTCAGCCGCGATGCACTCCGTGGGTCGGTGCACCGAACATCCACCGATCCGCACACCCCGCTCATCATCATGAGGCACGAACCTCACTCGTCGCAGGTCCGGGTGACCTTCGGGGTCCTGCCACCTGACCACCACGGCGCCATTCGCCCACTCGTCGCTGCGGGGCACTCCCA
The DNA here is from genome assembly GCA_009702305.1 of Actinomycetota bacterium. Lineage (GTDB taxonomy): Bacteria > Actinomycetota > Actinomycetes > Propionibacteriales > Nocardioidaceae > Nocardioides. Next base: position 4,504 of record WLIH01000124.1, read on the forward strand.
GACCCGGGGTCTGCAATGACGTGTGCTCACGGACCGCGTCAAGCAGGGATCTTCCGGTTACGTCCAGGGTGACGTCGTACTCGGTCCGTTCCCACCGGGTGAGCCCACCCACCTCGGGGCTCCTCGTCGCGTCCGTCACCCACATCGTCTGGATCACCGTGCCGGCCACGCGCACCTCCCGCATCGGTGCCCCTTACAAGACCCTGGCGTCGTGGCCACCACGACTGGCTTCACGACAGGTCACCATCGCCATCGAGACGATCGGGAGCAAGCCGATCGCTACCCGGGTCAGGATCAGGTAGTCGTTGGCCGTCGGGCCCGAAGCAGATCAGGTTTCCATCAGCGTCGGCTTCGGCCCACCCCCGCCCCTCGCGCACGAACTCCTCAGCGAAGTTCAGACCGGCGATCGCTTCCGCGTCGGCCACCCGCAGCCTCAGCTGCTCGACCACCTCGGCGGCGGACATACGACCCTTCAGCAGGTCACGCGCGTCAGCGAAGAACCGCGCATCCGGCTCCAGCTCGATCCCGCGAGCCCGGGCGACCGCCTCGGCAACCAGAGGATGCAGCGGTTCGCTCTCCCAGTGCCGCGACGTGTGCGGCTCGACGTCACTCACGACCCGTTCCCGTCGAGCCTCATGGGACCACCGCGTGCTGGATCCAGCAGAGCCAGTGCAGCTCCCGGAAGACGATCAGCATCTCCGTGCCAGATGCCCCGCAGCCGTCCATCTCGCACGGATGCGTCTCCCCCGGGACGACGGCGGCCAGAGCCCCAGCCAGCCGTTCCTGCCGCCCGGCGAACAGCCGTCGGCGATGCACGTACGCCTGTAGCCACTCGCTCACACGTGACCCCGTTGACGCGCTGCGTACTCCACGTCCTGCAGCAGCCCCTGGCCGATCGCCTTCAACGGCGTCTCGCCCTCGAGGTAGGCGTTCTCAGCGGTCAACCACAAGTCCTGGGACTCGGCATCGAAACCGATACCAGCCAGAACCTCCCGAACCCGGTCCACCCGGCGAACCAGATCCTCATCCACTTCGATCTTCGCCAGCGCCACGGAGGCCTCCTCCAAGCGCCTCGCCCTATACCGGTGAGCCTCCCACCGCTGGCGAGCCGCGACCCGCTGTTCCGCGCCGTCCTTCATCCCGGGAACCGACTCCTGTTCCGCAACGATGCCACTGACACCGAGGTCAGGAGTCCCGCGCTCGGTCAGTCCCAACCGCAGCAGGTCGGACTCGACATCCGCAGCCAGCCGCGGCTCCCAGCGCTCCTCGCCAATCGGCAAGTGCCCCAAGGCCTCATCGGCCCACCTCGCCTCCTCGGGCGTCATCGGGCCACCAGTCGTCGCCAGAGCCTCTTCCCACGGATTCTCCGCAGCCCCAGAGGCGTCTGCCGCGGACACGTCCTCGGCTCCCGGCTCCCCAGACAGGCCCCAACGACGCCGACCCCGATCCAAGAACTCCTGGCCAGAAATGGCACCCGAGATGAAGTCCTCGGCATCCCTGAAGAACTCCGGAGGGGGCTCCGCCCCGTCAAGGCGACCCGACGCAACGGCATCGGCCACGGTCCGCGTACGCGCCGCGGCATCGGTCTCGGGCTCCGGCACCTCACAGGCCAGCGACGCTGCAAGCTCCGGGTCGGACCAAACCGCAGCAGTGTTGCCCCGCGCCTTCACCTCTGAGAGGAACTTCTGACGGTCTGCAGCAGGCAGGTGCATCACCCACTGGAAGGTCTTTGCAAGGACCTCCGCCAGACCCACTGGCTCGTGCTCGGCCTCGATCCGCGCTGACGCCCCTTCGAGTGCCTCTCGGCGTCGGGGCTCCACACCTGGCGACACGGCACCGTCCTCGCTGGCTGTCCTGCCCGCCAGTCCGACGCCAGGACCGTCATGGACCTTGTGGGCGTCGCGCGAGCCTTCCGACCCGCCGTACAGGTCCTCCTCGAGCTCCTCGGAGGTCATCCGCACCATCATCCTCATCCGCTCGTCGTGTCGGATCGCGGCGATGAACTGCGCCAAGGCGGTCACAGCCTTCCGGGACGGCTTCAGCGACTCGCCCCCGGCGTCCACGAGCGGGAGGACTTCTCGAAGGATCGCTCTCGCCTCCTGAGGATCTAACGAGTTGGTCCGCGAGCGGTGAACCGTGGGCGACAGGGATGCCTGGGCCCGTGCTTCGAAGAGGCGCCGGCGGATGATTTCGGTCGACAGAAGGTGCTCTGTCGCGTCCTGTCCATCGCCACTCATGGCTCCAGTCTTGCCCGCGCGGAGCCGGTGCGCGAGCCCGAAGATCGCACCCCGGGCGCTTGCATACACGGCGTCAAGTGCCGGCGCAGGCCGCGTCCACGGACAGCACCACGTCCCGGACAGCGGCCCGCAAACCCCTTCGTCACACTCTCCCGCGAGGCCCTGCCCGAGAGCCCGTGAACGGCCGAACGGCCGCGCGGCTGGACGAGGTGCCAGTCCCCAGAACGGTCTGACTCGTCCCAGTCACCTGAATGTTCACTCGGCCTGGAGACCCGAGCAGTCAGTCCCCCACCCCGACCCATCTAGTGCGCCCGCTACCCGGTCCACCCCGACCCACCCGCTACCCGGTCTACCCGGTCCACCCGGTCCACCCGGTCCGTGACCACCACCCACCACCCGCACCGCCGGAGCGGGTACCCATCGAACCGGCAACCATCACCCCTACCCACCACCCAGGGCCGCCCGAACGCCCGCGCCCACGCCACGCCGATGTACCCACCACCCGGGTGACCCACCCCACCCGCCGCCACCACGGACCCACCCACCCGCAGACGTCTGGCCCGGACCACCACCCGGCGTGCCACAGCACCCACCC
>WLIH01000125.1 GCA_009702305.1 Actinomycetota bacterium
GTCTTCCACCCCGGCCACGGGCGCTCGTCCGTGGCCAGCGCGACCGCGCCGCTCGCCGCCGACCTGGCCTTCGTCGCCGTCGCACTCGTCCTCGGCCTCGTCATCGCTGCACTGGTGCCGGTCACGACGGCCGTGCTGCTCGGGCCGATGCTGGTGGCGTCCGTGATCGCGGCCGGCGGGTGGCTCGGCGCGGTGGTGGTGCCGACCGGTCTGCAGTGGCTGGCCTATGCGCTGATCGGCATCCAGGTCGGGCTGCGCTTCACCCGCGCCAGTCTCGCGGCGATCACCCGGATGCTGCCCACCGTGGTCGCCCTGATCGTGGCGATCGTCGTGGCGACGGCGGCGATGGGCGCGGTGCTCGCGTGGTCGACCTCCGTCGACGGCCTCACCGCCTACCTCGCGACGACGCCGGGCGGGCTCTTCGCCGTGCTTGCGACGGCGGCCGACAGCGGGGCGGACGCGACCTACGTGCTGGCCGTGCAGATCTTCCGGCTGCTGGTCATCCTCCTGCTCACGCCGGTGCTGGCCCGGTGGCTGGGCGCTCGCGCGGGCGGTGGAGACGGGCCAGACGGCGGTAGCGCCAGAACTGGCTGAGCCCCACCGCCCAGAGGACGTACTGCGCGCTCATCGCCCAGCGGAAGGCCGCCGGGGTGTAGTCGGTGCCGGCGCCCGGCGTGCGCCAGTCGAGGATCAGGCCGATCGAGATGACCAGGGTCAGGCTCGCGACGAAGCCCGCGACGTTGATGATCCCCGTAGCGCTCGCGAGCCGCTCGGTGGGGTTGGAGGTGCGCCCGACGTCGAAGCCGATGACCGACGCCGGTCCCCCGACGGCGACCACCACGACCAGGAGGACCAGCACACCCAGCGGCGCCTCCCCGGGCCAGGCGAGCACGACCGTCCACACCACCACGATCGCCGAGACGACTGCGAGCACCATCGACGAGCGGTGCCACGGGTGGCGACCCACCAACCAACCCAGGAGCGGGCCGCTGAGGGCGAATGCCGCGACCATCAGCGAGAGGAGCACGCCGGCCTCCCCGGCGGAGCGGCCCTCGCCCTTGACCAGGAACGGGTAGCCCCACAGCAGCGCCAGGGTCGTGGCGCTGAACTGCGTGGTGAAGTGGATCCAGAAGCCCAGCCTGGTGCCGGGCTGCGCCCACGATGCGGCCAGGCTCGCCCGCACGGATCGGGCAGACAGCACGGCCCCGCGCACGTGCCTGCGATCGGGGGCATCGCGCAGCACCACGAAGGCGACGACAGCCAACACCAGGCCGAGCATCGCGGTGGAGAGGTAGGCGCGGGTCCATCCGAGGTTCCCGAGCGCCCAGGTCATCGGGACCGTGGCGGCGATGGCTCCGAGCTGGCCAAGCGTGCCGGTGACCTGGGTCATCAGCGGGATACGACCGACCGGGAACCACGCCGTGAGCAGGCGCACGACCGACAGGAAGGTCATGGCATCGCCCATCCCGACGAACAGTCGGGCCACCAGCGCCAGCCCGTAGGAGTCGGCGAGCGCGAACGCCGACTGGGCGGCGGTCAGCAGCAGGACCCCGGTCAGCAGCACGCTGCGCGAGCCGAACCGGTCCACCAGCAGCCCGACGGGGATCTGCATCCCGGCGTAGACCAGCAGCTGCAGCATCGTGAACGTCGCGAGCTGGGAGGCGGAGATGTCGAAGCGCTCCGTCGCCGCCAGTCCGGCCACCGCGAGCGAGGAGCGGTGGAAGACGGCGAGCAGGTAGATCAGGACCGCCACGATCCACACGGTGAAGGCGGTGCGTCGATCGATCACCGGCTCGTCGGGACTCACTCGGACGATGCTGTCAGTCGAGGCAGAACTCGTTGCCCTCGGGGTCGGCGAGCACGATGAAGCCTCCCGAGGACGCATCAGCCTCATGCCGCTCGATCCGGGTCGCGCCGAGCGCGACCAGGCGCTCGCACTCCGCCTCGAGTCCGGCCATCCGGGCCTCGCCCTCGAGACCGGGTGCGGCCCGCACGTCGAGGTGCAGCCTGTTCTTGACCGCCTTGCCTTCGGGCACCCGCTGGAAGAAGAGCCGCGGACCCGCGCCGCTGGGGTCGTGGATGGCGCTGCGGCTGTCCCACTCCGACTCCGGCACGCCCCACGCCGCCAGGGCCTGCGGCCAGGAGTCGAAGCCCGGCGGCGGCTCGTCGAGCTGGTAGCCGAGGACAGCCGCCCAAAAGAGGCTCAGCGCGCCCGGCGCGGCACAGTCGAAGGTCACCTGGATCTCGCGGATCGTGCTCACTTCGTCGCCACCGCTCACTTCGTCGCCACCGCTCGCTGCGCTCGCCGGGCTCCTCGCTCGGGCCATCCACTCGAGCTCGTTCCTCGTTCGGTGATGGCCCTCACTTCGTCGCCTCCATCATCTGTCGCAGCTCCTTCTTGAGCTCGGATATCTCGTCGCGCATCCGGGCTGCGACCTCGAACTGCAGCTCGGCGGCCGCCGCCTTCATCTGGTCGGTGAGGTCCTGGATCAGCTGAGCCAGGTCGGAGGACGGCATGCCGGCGATGTCGGCCGCGTGCTGGCCGGCCGCCGCCTTGGACAGGCCCGGCACGGGCTGGCGGGCCTTGGCCCCGCCGGCGCGGCCCTTGGCCGCCGTGCCGGCCCAGGTCTCGAGCAGCTCCTGGGTGTTCTCGTCCTCGCGGGCCAGCATCTCGGTGATGTCGGCGATCTTCTTGCGCAGCGGCTGCGGGTCGACGCCGTGGGCGGTGTTGTAGGCGACCTGCTTGGCCCGGCGGCGGTTGGTCTCGTCGATGGCCGACTCCATCGAGGGCGTGATCTTGTCGGCGTACATGTGCACCTGGCCCGACACGTTGCGCGCCGCCCGGCCGATGGTCTGGATCAGCGACTTGTCAGATCGCAGGAAGCCCTCCTTGTCGGCGTCGAGGATCGAGACCAGGGAGACCTCCGGCAGGTCGAGGCCCTCGCGGAGCAGGTTGATGCCGACCAGCACGTCGTACTCCCCCAGCCTGAGCTCGCGCAGCAGCTCGATGCGCCGCAGGGTGTCGACCTCGGAGTGGAGGTAGCGGGTGCGGATGCCGGCGTCGAGGAGGTAGTCGGTGAGGTCCTCGGACATCTTCTTGGTCAGCGTCGTGACGAGGACGCGCTCGTTGCGCTCGGCGCGCAGCCGGATCTCGTGGATCAGGTCGTCGATCTGGCCCTTGGTCGGCTTGATGATCACCTCGGGGTCGATCAGCCCGGTCGGGCGGATGATCTGCTCCACGACCGCCGGCGGCGTCGAGCCACCCACCTTGTCGAGCTCGTAGTTGCCCGGTGTCGCCGAGAGGTAGATGGTCTGGCCGATCCGCTCCAGGAACTCCTCCCAGCGCAGCGGTCGGTTGTCCATCGCGCTGGGCAGCCGGAAGCCGTGGTCGACCAGATTGCGCTTGCGCGACATGTCGCCCTCGTACATCCCGCCGATCTGCGGCACTGCGACGTGGGACTCGTCGACGACGACGTGGTAGTCCTCCGGGAAGTAGTCGAGCAGGCAGTTGGGCGCGGACCCGCGGGTGCGACCGTCCATATGCATCGAGTAGTTCTCGATGCCCGAACAGGAGCCGACCTGGCGCATCATCTCGACGTCGTAGGTCGTGCGCATCCGCAGCCGCTGCGCCTCCAGCAGCTTGCCCTGCGCCTCGAACGAGGCGAGCTGCTCCTCGAGCTCTGCCTCGATGCCCTGGATCGCCCGCTCCATCCGCTCCGCGCCAGCGACGTAGTGGGTCGCGGGGAAGACGTAGAGCTCCTGGTCGTCGGTGATCACCTCCCCGGTGACGGCGTGCAGCGTCATCAGCCGCTCGATCTCGTCGCCGAAGAACTCGATGCGCACCGCGTGCTCCTCGTAGACCGGGAAGATCTCGAGGGTGTCGCCGCGCACGCGGAACGTGCCGCGCGTGAAGCTGAGGTCGTTGCGGGTGTACTGGATCTCGACCAGCTGACGCAGGATCGAGTCGCGGTCGCGCTCCTCGCCGACCCGCAGCCGCAGCATGCGGTCGACGTACTCCTGCGGGGTGCCGAGGCCGTAGATGCACGACACCGTCGACACGACGATCACGTCGCGCCGCGTCAGCAGCGAGTTGGTCGCCGAGTGGCGAAGCCGCTCGACCTCCTCGTTGATGGAGGAGTCCTTCTCGATGTAGGTGTCGGTCTGGGGGACGTAGGCCTCGGGCTGGTAGTAGTCGTAGTACGAGACGAAGTACTCGATCGCGTTGTCCGGGAAGAGCTGGCGCAGCTCGTTGGCGAACTGCGCGGCCAACGTCTTGTTGGGCTGCAGCACGAGCATCGGCCGCTGCACCTGCTCGGCCACCCACGCCACGGTCGCGGTCTTGCCGGTGCCGGTCGCGCCGAGCAGCACGACGTCCTTGAGGCCGTCGTTGAGCCGTTGGGTGATCTCCTTGATCGCAGCCGGCTGGTCGCCGGACGGCTCGTAGTCGGAGACGACCTTGAAGGGCGCGACGCGGCGCTCGAGATCGGTGACGGGACGCATGCGGCGAGCCTACGGCGACCCACCGACAGTCCGGCCCGACGTCGGGCAGGATGTGGCCCGACCGCGCTACCCCGGCCCGGCCGACGACACCCAGGAGGACCCATGGCGCTCGGACTCAACCCCGTCGGCGACGTGCTCAAGCGCGCCGACAAGGTGCTCATCGGTGCCGGGACGGCCCTCGAGAGCGTCGACGAGACGCTGACCCGGGTCGACGAGCGGATGACGGACGTCGAGACCACCCTCACCGAGACCCGCGAGGCCCTCGCCGAGGTGCAGGGACTGCTGGCCCAGCTCACCGAGGAGATCGCGCTGGTCAAGCAGCTGCCCGAGCTCAAGGCACTCCTCGAGCAGGTCGCCGCGGCCGTCAGCCGCTGACCACCGGTCGGCTGTGCCGCCACACTGCGCGCGTCGCCCTCAGCGACCGATCCGCACCTCGACCGGCGTCGTCGCGTCCGGCGCCGACACCGCGACCACCAGGCGCCCGCGACCGTCCGCGCGCAGCCGCGCGGGGCTGCCGGCGACGCGCACCAGGTGACGTGAGCCGGGTCGGTACGCCGACGGCGTGCGCACCCGGGCGTCGCCGCCGGTGAAGGTGAACCCGTGGACGCCGGCGCCGGTCAGCGCGCTGAACGCCTGCTCGGCGTCACGGTCGAGCGCCACCCGCCACCCCCACTGCGACCACACCGGATCGATGCTGGTGTAGCCCACCAGCCTCGGCAGCGTGCGGTGCTCTCCGTAGAAGCGGGACAGCTCGGGCAGCCACTCCACGAAGTCGCGCGCCCAGTAGGCCCAGCGGTGCGTGCCCGGGCCGTAGTCCGTCAGCCGGTAGTCGACCCCCGCCGCGTCGGCGGCGGCGGCGAAGCACAGCGCGGACCGGTGGGTCAGGATCTCGATCGCGTCGGGCCCGCCCACGTTGTCGACGCCGGGCGGCGGATCGAGGGGGCCGGGCGTGCCGTTGCCGGCCCACATCGCGAGGTCGGTGTCGGCCAGGTTGGTCACCAGGGAGGCCGGGTTGTGGCCGCGCCAGTTGATCGCCTCGAGCACCGGATCGCCGAACGGCGCGAACGGCTGCACCTGGTTGAGGCCGGTCATGATCGCGCCGACGATGAAGCCGCCGCCGGTGCGGCACACGGGGTCCTCGGCGATGTCGGGCGCTCCCGAGAACGACGCCGCGGCACCGAAGATGTCGGGGTGCCGGGCGGCGTACGAGAACGACCCGAAGCCGCCCTGGGAGAGCCCGGCGATCGCGCGCTGCCCCCGGGTCGCGATCGTGAGCAGATGGGCGTCGACCCACGGCACCAGCTGGTCGATATGGAAGGTCTCCCAGTCGGCCGCCCCGAGCGCGGTCCCCTGGTCGACCCAGTCGTTCCACCAGGACCCGCCACCGCCGGCGTACCCGCCGTCGGGGATGACCACGACGGCGGGCAGCGACGCGGTGGCGGCGACCGCGTCGCCGAGCTCTATCCAGTCGTCGGCGCCCCCGCTCGTGCCGTGGAGCAGGTAGAGGCTGGCGTAGCGCTGCCGGCCCTCGCCGTAGCCGTGCGGCAGCAGCAGGTTCAGCCGCACCGGCTGCGCGAGCGCGGTGGTGGAGACGACGAGGTGGTACTCCCGCTCGCTGGCCCGCTCGACCGACTCGACCGTGATGCCCTGGCCCGAGCCGAGGTCGGCACTGATGTCGGCCCCATCTTCGGCACTGATGTCGGCCCTGTCGGCCGCACCGGGATCGGCGGGTGCCGCCACGGCCGGGCCGGCTGCCAGCGCCGCCATCAGCACGGCGAGCACGGCCACAGCCCGTTTGAGCATTTCGATACCCACGGTATTCACCGGCTGATCGTAAGGTGACCGACGCCACAGGACAAGCGCGTCGGACCGGTCCGGGCCCTGCGTGGCGGCACCCACTACATTCGGCACCGTGCCGAGCCTCGCGACCATCGTCGAGAGGCTGGCGCGCGCACTGCGGCGCTCGCTGTTCGCGATCTTCGGGGTGCCGATCGCCGTCGCCGTCGCGATGAGCCTGGTCGACTCCTACCGGCGTCGCGGCAAGAAGGCCAAGCCCTTCCCGACGCGCGCGCCCAGCCAGGTGCCGGTGGGCGACGGGAGCATCACGACGTACAGCTTCGGCAAGGACCTCTACGCCGACATGCTCGCGGCGATCGAGGCTGCCGAGCGCCAGATCCTCTTCGAGACCTACATCTGGAAGGGCGACGAGGTCGGCGAGCGCTTCAAGCACGCCCTGGCGGCCGCCGCCGATCGCGGGGTCGACGTCTACTGCATCTACGACAGCTTCGCCAACCTGGTCGTCTCCCCCGCGTTCAAGCACTTCCCGCGCACGGTGAAGGTGCTGCCCTACCCGTTCTACAACGCCGGATGGCGCTTCTTCGACCTGCGTCGCTACGGCCGCGACCACCGCAAGATCCTCGTCGTGGACGACGCCGTGGCCTTCGTCGGCGGCTACAACATCGGGACGCCCTACGAGACCGAGTGGCGCGACACCCACGTGCAGCTGACCGGTCCGGGCGTCTGGGACCTCAAGCGCGCCTTCGCCGACATGTGGAACCTCAACCGCCGCCGCATCATCGGCGCCCGCGAGCGCCCGCTGCTGCTCGAGACCGCGTCGACCTGGGAGCCGATGATCCGGGTGCACCGCAACGTGCCGCGGACCTGGTCCTTCCCGATCCGGTCGATGTACCTCGAGGCGATCAACCGCGCGAGCCGCAACATCTGGATGACCACGGCGTACTTCATCCCCGACCAGGACTTCGTCGACGCCATGAAGTCCGCGGCCGCACGCGGGGTCGACGTCCGGCTGCTGGTGCCGCTGAAGTCCAACCAC
>WLIH01000126.1 GCA_009702305.1 Actinomycetota bacterium
AGGCTGTCGCGCACGACGGCGCGTCGCGCCGCCCGCTCCCGCGCCGGGTCGAGGCTCACGCGAACGACGTGTGCAGGCGCACCTGCTTGACGGTGGTGCTGCCGCTCCCGTCGAGGTCGAGCTCGCGATGAGCGGAGTCGGGGGCCCAACCGGCCTCGGTCAGGAAGCGACGCAGCACGTCGTCGGTCGCGATGGTCCAGGTGATCGCCCGGGTGAAGCGGTCGGCGGTCATCGTCTCGACCGCCGCCTGCAGGAGCCGGCTGCCGTGGCCCTTGCCCCGCTCGGCAGCAGCGACCGTGAGATCGCTCAGCTCGCCGTCGGCGACCGGGTCGCAGTCGGGGTCGCTCGCCGGTCCGAGCACGGCGAAGCCGACCACCCGGTTGCGCTCCAGCGCGACCAGCACCCGTTGGCGGGCGTCGGCCGGGCGGGCCAGCGAGCCGGCCCACGCCTGCGCGGCCGACGCCTCGGCCTCGGGGCCACCGGGCAGCGCCTCGGCCGGCACGACGCCGGCGTACAGCTCAGGCCAGGCTCGCAGCTGGAGCTCGGCGATCGCGCGCGCGTCCTCGGCCCAGGCGATCCGGACGGAGACGTCGGCGGTGGGGCTGCTCATGGCGTCATCTTGGCAGCCGGCGCCGGCCCCGGGCACGGCGGTCATCGCCGCTCATCTAGGGTCGGACGCATGGAGATCCGCAACCTCGGTGCGAGCGGCCTGAAGATCTCGGCCATCTCGTACGGCAACTGGCTCACCCACGGCTCGCAGGTCGAGGAGGACGCCGCGACCGCGTGCGTGCGTCGCGCGCTCGATGAGGGGATCACGACCTTCGACACCGCCGACGTCTACGCCAACACCGCGGCGGAGACCGTCCTGGGCAAGGCGCTCGACGGCGAGCGCCGCGAGGGACTCGAGATCTTCACCAAGGTCTACTGGCCCACGGGTCCCGGAAAGCACAACGACCACGGCCTGTCGCGCAAGCACATCATGGAGTCCATCGACGGCTCGCTGCGTCGACTCCGCACCGACTACGTCGATCTGTACCAGGCGCACCGCTTCGACGACGAGACGCCGCTCGAGGAGACGATGGAGGCCTTCGCCGACGTCGTCCGCTCCGGCAAGGCGCTCTACATCGGCGTCTCCGAGTGGCGCGCCGAGGAGATCCGGGCGGCCCACGCCCTGGCGCGCGAGCTGCGCATCCCGCTCGTGTCCAACCAGCCGCAGTACAACATGCTGTGGCGGGTGATCGAGCCCGAGGTGGTGCCGGCCTGCGAGGAGCTCGGGATCGGGCAGATCGTCTGGTCGCCCATCGCCCAGGGGGCCCTCAGCGGCAAGTACAAGCCTGGTCAGGAGCTGCCGGCGGGGTCGCGTGCGACCGACGCCAAGGGCGGTGCCGACATGATCAGCCGCTGGCTCAAGGACGACGTGCTCGAGCGGATCCAGCAGCTGGCCCCGCTCGCCGACCAGGCGGGCCTCACCATGGCTCAGCTCGCGGTCGCATGGGTCCTCCAGAACCCGAACGTCTCCTCGGCGATCGTCGGCGCCAGCCGTCCCGAGCAGGTCACCGACAACGTCAAGGCGGCCGGGGTCAGGCTTCACGCCGACCTGCTCAGCGCGATCGACGCGATCGTGGACCCGATCGTCGAGCGAGACCCGGCCAAGACGCAGTCACCCTCGCGGCGCGACTTCGGCTGAGTCGCGGGAGGGCTCGACGCGCTGAGGGTCAGCGGTAGTCCTCCGGCAGCGCCTGGCCGACCTTGACCTTCGACTTGGGCAGTCGCATGAACTTCATCTGCAGGGCGCGGGTCATGGCGTAGTACGTCGTGCCCTTGGTGCTGTCGTCCGGGAAGCGCCGGCCCAGCTCGCGCTTGAGGCGGAAGCGCAGCACGACCATGTCGACGACCACCAGGAGCAGCGTACCGAGGAGCACGGTGTTGCCGATCTGCGCGAGCCGGCTGCTGCCCGAGTAGGTCAGCACCATGGTGAAGATCAGCAACGGGATCATCAGCTCGATGAACGAGAACCGGACGTCGACGAAGTCGCGCACGAACCTGCGCACCGGCCCCTTGTCGCGGGGCAGGAGGTAGCGCTCGTCGCCGTTCTTCATCGCCTGACGCACGTTGGCGCTGGACTCGCTGCGGGCGGCCCGCTGGGCCTGCGCCAGCTCCTTGCGGGTGCGCGGCACCTTGGCGCGGGCGCGGGCGGCCGCCTCCGCCTCCTTGCGGGTCGGCGTCGGGCGTCCCTTGCCCGAGAGCTTGTCGCCCCCGGCCTTCTGGGAGGTCGTCGAGGCGACGGCGGCGGGCTCGGACTGGCGACGACGGAACAACGTGGACCTCACGGAACGGTGGAGCGGCGGACGGTGCCGCCACCCTACCGGCGGCTGCCGCGTCGTCCCCGACGAGTGCGCCGGTCGGTCGAGAGGACGCACAGCGGACTCCCAGGTCGGTCAGGTGTGCGGCACAGCGGCGATCGCGAGTCTCAGCGCCGTGAGCAGACCCACCCGCCCCCGCCATCGAGCCTGGCTCGCCGTCCTCGTCGCGGTGCTCGTCGCCGCAGCCTCCGCCGGCGGCTGGCTGCTCACCCGCGACACGTCGCAGGCGGTCTCGTCGAGCACGGCGACGATCGCGACCGAGACCGTCGAGGAGACGGTCTCGGCGTCCGGCACCGTGGAGCCGGCCCGCACCGCCGATCTCGACTTCGAGGTCGGCGGCACCGTCACGCGGACCTTCGTCGAGGTCGGCGACACCGTGCGCACGGGCGAGCGCCTGGCCGCGGTCGACGATGCAGCGCTGGTGGCGACGCGGTCGGCCGCGGCGGCGAGTCTCGAGGCCGCGGTGGCGCAGCTCGCCGACGACCAGGACGCCGGAGCCTCCGACGTGCAGGTGGCAGCCGACCAGGCAGCGGTCGTCGTCGCCCGAGCCGACCTCGTCGCTGCACGGGCCGACGTCGCCGCGGCGACCCTCCGGGCCACGATCGCCGGGACGCTGGTCGCCTTCGACCTCCAGGCAGGCGACGTCGTCGGCTCCTCGGGGAGAGGTGCCGCCGCAGGGACGACGACGAGCTCCACGACCAGTGCCACGAGCGCGCCGGTCAGCATCGTGTCGGCCGGTCGCTTCGTGGTCGAGGCCACGGTCGCCGCCGCCGACGTGGCGTCGCTGGAGAAGGGGCTTGCGGTGTCGATCAGCCCCAGCGGGGTGAGCGAGCCGGTCGACGGCAGGCTCACCGAGATCGGTCTGGTGGCGGAGTCCAGCTCCAGCGGAGCAGCCGTCTTCCCGGTCACGATCGCGGTGAGCGGCACGCGCGACGACCTGTACGCCGGCACGTCGGCCGACGCCTCGATCGTGGTGAGCTCCTCGGACGTGCTGACGGTGCCCACCCGGGCCCTGGAGACCGCCGACGGCGCGACGTACGTCGACCTCGTCACCGACGACGGCACGTCGCGCACCGCCGTCGAGACCGGCGAGACCTACGGCATGTCGACCGAGGTCCTCTCCGGGCTCGTGGCCGGCGACGTGGTCGAGGTGCCGGGCTTCACCCCGCCCAGCGGCGGCAGCGACGGGGAGCAGGGCCAGGTGCCCGACTTCGGCGGTGGCACGCCTCCGGACTTCGGCGGGCAGATGCCGGGCGGGATGCCCCAGTGAGCGCCATCATCGAGCTGGAGTCGATCCGCAAGACCTATCGCAGCGCAGCCGTCGAGTTCGAGGCGTTGCGCGGCGTGGACTGCACGATCCAGGCGGGGGAGTACGTCGCCGTCGTCGGTCCGTCGGGCTCGGGGAAGTCGACGCTGATGCACCTGCTGGGCTGCCTCGACAACCCGAGCGAGGGGCGCTACCACCTGGCCGGCGAGGACGTGTCGACCATGAGCGAGGCCGGGCTGGCCGAGGTTCGCAACCGGCGCATCGGGTTCGTCTTCCAGCAGTTCCACCTGCTGGCGTCGCTGCCGGCGTGGCGCAACGTCGAGCTCCCGCTGGTCTACGCGGGCGTGCCACGCTCCGAGCGTCGCGAGCGCGCTCTCGCCGCCCTGGACCGCGTCGGACTCGCCGACCGGGTCGACAACAGGCCCGGTGAGCTGTCCGGCGGGCAGCAGCAGCGAGTGGCGATCGCCCGAGCCCTGGTCACGGAGCCGTCACTGCTGCTTGCCGACGAGCCGACGGGCAACCTCGACTCCCGCTCGACCGCCGACGTGCTCGGCCTGCTCGACGAGCTGCACGCCGCCGGACGCACCATCGTGCTGATCACCCACGAGCACGACGTCGCGGCCCGCGCCGGGCGCCGCCTGGTCATCCACGACGGCGAGATCGTCGCCGACCACCTCGCCGGGGCGATCGCATGAGCTGGCTCGACACGGTCCGGGCTGCCGCCGAGGCGGTGCGTGCGCACCGGCTGCGCTCGGTGCTGACCATGCTCGGCATCGTCATCGGCATCTCGTCGGTGATCCTGACCGTCGGGCTCGGCCAGGGCGCCCAGGACGAGGTCGAGGACCAGATCAGCGCGCTCGGCAGCAACCTGCTCAGCGTCTCGCCCGGCAGCAGCACCGACGCGAGCGGGATGCGCGGGGGCTTCGGCTCCGCGTCGACGTTGACGCTGGCCGACGCCGCCGCGATCGCCGACACCGACGTCGTGCCCGACGCCGCGGCGGTGGCACCCACGAGCACGACCTCGACGTCGGTGGTCGCGGGCGAGACCAACTGGACGACGTCGTTGATCGGCACGACCGCCAGCTGGCTCGACGTCCGCGCCCGCACCCTGGACTCCGGCCGCTTCTTCACCGCTGCAGAGGTCGCGGACGGCGCCGACGTCGTCGTCCTCGGCCCGGACACCGCCGGGGAGCTCGTCGCCCGGGGGAGCCCGGTGGGCGAGACGGTGAGGATCGACGGCAATGCGCTGACCGTGATCGGCGTGCTGGCCCCCTCGGGGGCGTCGGCCTCGGGCACCAGCGAGGACGATGTGGCGCTCACCCCGATCGGGACGGCGATGCGGGTCACCGGGCAGACCCCGTCGTCGGTGTCGACGATCTACGTCGAGGCGACGTCGGGCACGACCCTCACCGCGGCGTACCAGGAGGTCGAGGCACTGCTGCTCAACCTGCACGGCCTGGCGTCGGCCGACGCCGACTTCACCAACGCGACCCAGGACTCCCTCGTCGCCACGGCCAACGCCACCAACGAGACATTGACGATCCTGCTGGCCGGCATCGCCGCCATCTCGCTGCTGGTCGGCGGCATCGGCGTCATGAACATCATGCTCGTCTCGGTCACCGAACGTGTCCGCGAGATCGGGCTCCGCAAGGCCCTGGGCGCGACGCCGACGGCGATCCGTCGCCAGTTCCTGGTCGAGGCCTCGCTGCTCGGGCTCGTCGGCGGACTGGTCGGCGTCGTGATCGCGCTGGTCGGCGCCGCCGCGCTGCCTGCGTTGATCGGCCAGCCCGTCAGCGTGTCGGCCCTAGCCACCGCGGCGGCGCTCGGCACGGCACTGGCTCTCGGCATCGGCTTCGGGGTCTACCCCGCGAGCCGGGCCGCCCGCCTGACCCCCATCGACGCGCTCCGCAGCGAGTGACGACCCCCGACCGGAGAGAAGTCCGATGACCCGCAGCACGTCCGCCAGCCCAGTCGCCGGCCCAGTCGCCAGCCGACTCGTACGCCGAGGGGGCGCCGCCGTCCTGACCGTCGCGCTGGGAGTCGGTGGGTACGCCGCCTACGCCCGGGAGCCAGATCCGGGCTATCGCACGGCGATCGCGAGCGTCGCCGATGTCGAGCAGACGGTCGTGCTGAGCGGCACCGTCGAGCCGGCCGGGCGAGCCGACCTGGCCTTCGCGACCTCCGGCACCGTCGACCGGGTCCTCGTCTCGACGGGCGAGCGGGTCCGCTCCGGGCAGGTCGTGGCCGTCCTCGACCGCACCCGGCTGCGCCGCGAGGTGGCTGGCGCCCGCGCCTCGCTGGCCGCCGGCCGGGCCCGACTCGCGTCCGACCTCGACGCCCAGACCGAGCAGGTGACGGTGGCGGTGACCACCACCGCCACCGGCACCGCCACCAGCACCGCCACTGCTGCCGATGCCGGCACCCAGGCCGCCATCGGGTCGCTGACGGCCAGGGCCGCGAGCCAGGACCCGCCGATCGACGGCGAGCCCGACGGCGCGCTCGACGGCGCGCTCGACGATGCCCTCGCGGCCCTGGCGGGTCAGCAGCAGGCGGTGCTCGACGCCCAGACCGCGGCGTCGGCGGCGTTGGTGACCGCCCGCGACGCGCTCGCGGAGCAGACGGCGCTCTGCGCGGCGGCGTTCACGGACGAGAGCGCGTCGACCGAGCCCGGGGCCGGCGACGATGCCGGGAGCGCGGACACGGCCGACGCCGACTGCACCACCGCCCTCGTCGAGGTGCAGTCGGCCCAGGCCGCTGTCGGCGGCGCCCAGGACACCCTCGCCGGCGCCCTCGACAAGCTCTCCGGCACGCTGGCGACCGCGGCGGAGACGATCCGCGCGGACGTCGACCAGCCGACGACACCGGATCCGAGCGCCCCTGGCGGCCCGAGCGACGCTGGCGGCGACCAGCCGAGCGCCGCAGGCCCGGTCCAGGGAGCCGGTGCGTCCCCGGCGAGCCCGGCCACCGGCTCGACGACCGTCAGCGCAGCGACCCTCGCGCGCGACCAGGCCGACATCGCGCAGGCGAGGGCCGACCTCGCGACGGCACAGCAGGCGCTCGACGGGGCCGTGATCACGGCGCCCTGGGCCGGCCGGGTCGTCTCGCTCGCGATCGACGCGGGTGCGGAGGCGAGTGTCGGCGGCGCCGTGGCCGTGCTGGCAGCGTCCGGCACCAGCACCGTCCAGCTCGCGGTGAGCGAGGCCCAGGCGCGACAGCTCAGCGTGGGGCAGCGGGCCTCGGTCGTGCCCGCGGGAGCCGATGAGCCGCTCCCCGGCGAGGTCAGCGCCGTCTCGACCGTGCCGTCCAGCAGCGAGACCGACGCGACGACGTACGCCGTCACGGTGGTGCTCGGTGCCCCGGACCTCGCCCTGCCGACCGGCACGACCGCCAGCGTCAGCATCGTGACCGGCACCGCGGTCGATGCCGTCACGGTCCCGACCTCGGCCGTCTCCGACGGCTCGGTGCAGGTGCTCCGCGACGGCGCGCCGCCCCCGGTCCGGGTCACGACCGGCGTGGTCGGTGCCGCACGCACCGAGATCACCGACGGGGTCGCGGCAGGGGACGAGGTCGTGCTGGCCGACCTCGGGGCCACCCTGCCGACGGGCGACGCGGAGACCACCACGGGCTTCGGTGGCGGGTTCGGCGCCGGGGCCGGCCTGACCGGGACATCGGGAGGATTCCCCG
>WLIH01000127.1 GCA_009702305.1 Actinomycetota bacterium
CGCGACAAGCTGGCCTCCATCGCCGAGTCGGTGGAGGTCGCCGGCCGCCAGGTCAGCGGCCGGGTCGCCCGGGCCGCGAAGGTCGTGCCCGCGCTGCTGCGCGACGTCGAGGCCGCGGGCGTCTCCCTCGAGTCGATCGAGGTGGCCCGCCCCACCCTCGACGACGTGTTCTTGACCCTTACCGGCCGCTCGCTGCGCGATGCCGAGTCAGCCAGCCACTCAGGTGGCTCGTCGGCCCCGGCCGGCGCCGACGAAGGAGTGAACGCATGACCGGCTTCCTGCGCGAGAGCGGCATCGTCTTCAAACGCCAGCTGCGGATGAACCTGCGCAATCCCGCCTGGGTGATCATCGGGATGCTGCAGCCGGTGCTCTACCTGCTGCTCTTCGGACCGCTGCTCGAGCCGGTGATCGGCCAGCTCGGGGGCAACAAGTACACCTGGTTCGTGCCCGGGATGCTGGTCCAGCTCGGCATCTTCGGTGCCTTCTTCGCCGGCTTCAGCCTGATCGGCGAGTGGCGCGAGGGGGTCATCGAGGCCGAGCGGGTGACGCCGGCCAGCCGCGCCGCGCTGCTCTTCGGCCGGCTCTACCGCGACCTGCTGCAGCTCTTCGTCCAGGCCCTGATCCTGGTCGGGCTCGGTCTCGCGCTCGGCATGGACTTCCACCCCGCCGGCATCGTCTTGGGGGTGGTGCTGACGATCCTGCTCGGCGGCGCCTGCGCGGCCGCCTCCAACGCCTTCGCCCTGACCGTCAAGAGCGAGGATGTGATGGCGCCGGTCATCAACCTGGTGATGATGCCGGTGCTGCTGCTCTCGGGGATCCTGCTCCCGATGAGCTTCGGCGCCGCGTGGCTGGACCGGCTGGCCGACTTCATGCCGATCCGCCACGTCGTGGACGCCGTGCGGGGCGCCTTCTTCGGCACCTACGACGCCTCGACGATGGGCTGGGGGGTCGGCTGGACGGTGGTGCTCTTCGTCGCCGCGGTCTGGTGGGGCGTCTCGGTGTTCCGCAAAGAGAACGCCTGAGCGTGACCCGCATCACTTTACATCGCTGACCCTCTTGTCAAGCGGCTTTACAGTCCCTATGGTTCTGTAAACCCGGTGGGCAGCGAGGCCCGCCGCCGCAGGAGGTGCAGTGATGACAGAGGCGATCCCCAACAGCACGGTCCCCGACGGGTCGAGCGACTCGTGGACCGACGGCAAGCGATACCTGTGGCTGATCGGCCTGGTCGTGCCGTCCCTGGCCTTCGTGGCCGCCGGCATGTGGGCGCTCACCGGGTGGTCGGTGTGGTTCTGGATCGGCCCGATCGTGGTCCTGGGCATCGTGCCGGCGATCGACCTGTTCGCCGGGCTCGACCGCTCGAACCCGCCGGACGACGCGATCGAGGCGCTCGAGAACGACAAGTACTACCGCTGGATCACCTACCTCTTCCTGCCGATCCAGTACGCCGGCTTCATCGGCGCCTTCTACCTCGTCGCCCACGGCGCGCCGTTCGGGCTCGGCGAGCTCAGCCTGATCGAGAAGATCGGCCTCGCCGTCTCGATCGGCACCATCGGCGGGATCGGCATCAACACCGCCCACGAGCTCGGCCACAAGCGCGAGGCCAATGAGCGCTGGCTGGCCAAGATCGCCCTCGCCCCGGTGGCGTACGGCCACTTCTACATCGAGCACAACCGCGGCCACCACGTCCGCGTCGCCACCCCCGAGGACCCCGCGTCCTCGAAGATGGGCGAGAACTTCTACCAGTTCTGGCCGCGCACGGTCTTCGGCTCGCTGCAGTCTGCCTGGCAGCTGGAGAAGAAGCGCTACGCCCGCAAGGACACGCACCCCTTCCACCTGGGCAACGACGTGCTCAACTCCTGGCTGATGACCGCTGCCCTCTGGGGCGCGCTGGCGCTCTGGCTCGGCCCGGAGATCCTGCCGCTGCTGGTGCTGCAGGCGATCGTCGGCTTCTCGCTGCTCGAGGTCGTCAACTACATGGAGCACTACGGCATGCTGCGCCAGAAGGTCGGCACCGGCACCAAGCAGCGCTACGAGCGCGTCGACCCCTCCCACTCGTGGAACTCCAACAACATCGCGACCAACGTGCTGCTCTACCACCTGCAGCGCCACAGCGACCACCACGCCAACCCGACGCGTCGCTACCAGACGCTGCGCGACTTCGAGGAGAGCCCGGTGCTCCCGACCGGCTACGCCGGCATGATCGTGCTCGCGCTGGTGCCGCCGCTCTGGCGCCGGGTGATGGACCCCCGCGTGCTGGCGCACTTCGACGGGGACCTTTCCCGGGCCAACCTGCTGCCGCGCAAGCGCGAGAGGATCCTGGCCCGCTACCCCGCACCGGTGCACCACGAGGAGGTCGTGCTGCCCGACGTCGCGCCCGTGCTGGTCGACGAAGTGCTGGCAGCGCGCTGCCCCGGCTGCGGCTACACCTACGAGGTGGCGGTCGGCAACGAGCTCGAGGGATTCGCGGCCGGCACGGCCTGGGCCGACATCCCCGCCGACTGGTGCTGCCCCGACTGCGGGGTGCGCGAGAAGGTCGACTTCGTGCCGCTCAGCACCCAGGACGCCTGATGGCGATGCGGATCGCGGTCGACCGCGACAAGTGCGAGGGCCTCGGCATGTGCGAGGCGATGGCCAACGACTTCTTCGAGCTCGACGACGACGAGGTCATGCACGTGCTCGACGAGCACCCCGACGAGTCGCAGCGCGCTCACGTGCACGCGGCGGTCCAGGCCTGCCCGGTGCTGGCCCTCACGCTGGAGGGCTGAGCACGGTGAGTGTCGCGGTCGTTCCTAGACTGGTGCGCATGACCAGCGCGCCGGCTCCCGGGGCGGCCGCGACCACGCACGACCGGGTGGTCGCCGCCGCGGTGCGGCTGACGGCCGAGCTGGGTTGGTCGCAGGTCACGATGGCGCGCCTGGCCGAGGACGTCGGCGTCAGCCGACAGACCGTCTACAACGAGGTCGGGACCAAGCCGGGACTGGCCGAGGCGATGATCCAGCGCGAGCTGGCCCGCTTCCTCGACGTCGTCACGCTCGCCTTCGACGATCACGCCGACGACCTGGTCGCGGCGATCCGGCAGTCGGCGCTCAGCGTGCTCGAGCACGCCCAGGACAACCAGCTGCTGCACGCCGTCGTCTCCGCGACGCACGGCGCCGACACCGAGCTGCTGCCGCTGCTGACGACCCACGCGGAGTCGCTGCTGACGGCGGCCAAGCTGGTCATCGCCGAGCGGGTCGCGCCGTACCCCCTCGACCTCGGGCCGGCCCACCTCGACGCGGCGATCGACATGGTCGTGCGCGTCGTGCTCTCCCACGTCATGCAGCCCTCGGCGAGCCCGACCGAGACCGCCGACGACATCGCCTGGATCGCCGCGCGCGTGCTGCGACCCCAGGTCTAGCCGGCTCGGTCTATCGGGCTCGGCGCACGGTCCTACGCCGCGCCGGGCGGCGAGTCGACGAGCGAGAGCCGGCGCCGCGCGTCGGCGAGCTCGACGGCCTCGCGGAACGCCGCGGTGATGTACGCCGGCACCACCAGGCCGGCGTGCTGGGCCCAGAGCAGCTCGGTCTCGACGCGCGCGATCTGGGCGGCGAAGTCGTCGGACTCCTCCGCGATGCCGAGGGTGTGCATCACCTCGCCGAAGTCGGCCTTCTGCTCGTCGTTGTTGGCGCCGACGGGCGCGAAGGACAAGGACCGCAGCTTGCGCACCAGCCAGCGCTGCCACGGGGCGAGCTCGACCCAGAGCAGCCGCGCGGACAGCTGGTAGAAGGCGTAGTGCCCGGGCTCCTGGCGCTTGATCGGGCCGATCACCGTGTCCGCGATCGCGCTCTCGCGCATCTCGACGACGCCGTCCTGCAGCAGGTTGTAGGCGAGCACGGCCGAGCGCTCGGTGACCATCCCGGTGACGTAGTAGAGCATCCGGGCGACGTCCTGCAGGGGGCCGAGACGTCCCAGAGCGCCGAGCACCTTGAGCTTGGCGCCCATCGAGTCGCGGTCCGGCTCCGCCGGCGGGCGACCGAGCTCGACCTGCAGTCGGTCGAGGATCAGGCCGTGCTGGATCTCCTGGGGCTGCCAGACGTCGCGGTAGAAGTGCACGTCGATCTCGGGGGGATCGGGCAGCATCGTCGCGATCTCGAGCACGTTGCGGTCGACCTCGAGCTCGACGCGGGCCATGTAGTCGAGGACGTGGCCGAAGCGCGCCTCGAACTCGACGGGATTGCGGACCGTGAAGTCGACGCTGTCGAGCGCGATGGGGGGATGATCGACCGCGAGCCGGTCGACGTGCTCGACCAGGCGCTGGGCCGAGGGTCTCGTGGACATGAGGGAACCCTAATCTGACGGGATGAGTGATTCGGTGTCCGCCGTCGTCCGGATGGGCACTCCTCGCGGACGAGCGGTGGTCGCGGCGGCGACGCTCGGCTCGGGCATGACGATGCTCGACGGGACCGTGGTCAACGTCGCGCTGCGCACCATCGGGGAGGACCTCGACGCGAGCCTGGCCCAGCTGCAGTGGGTCACCAACGGCTACCTGCTGGCCCTGGCCAGCCTGATCCTGCTCGGCGGCTCGCTCGGCGACCGCTTCGGCCGGCGCCGGGTCTTCCGCTGGGGCGTGCTGTCGTTCGCCGCAGCCTCGCTGCTGTGCGGACTCGCCCCGACCCCCGAGATCCTGATCGCGGCCCGGCTCCTGCAGGGCGTCGGTGCCGCCCTGCTCACGCCCGGCAGCCTGGCGATGATCCAGGGCGCCTTCGACCACGACGACCGGGCCCGGGCGATCGGCGCGTGGTCGGGCCTGGGCGCGATCGCCGGGGCGTTGGGACCGTTCGTCGGGGGAGCCCTGGTGGAGTACGCCGACTGGCGGCTGATCTTCCTGATCAACGTGCCGCTGGCCGGCGCGACCTGGTGGATGTCGCGCGCCGTGCCGGAGACTCTCGACCCGCACGCGTCGCGGCACTTCGACCTGCCCGGAGCCGGTCTCGCGGTCCTGGCGCTCGGCGCCACGACGTACGCCCTGATCGAGTGGGGCGGGCGCGCAGCGTGGATCGCCGTGCCGGTCGCGCTGGTCGCCGCGGTCGCCTTCCTGGTCGTCGAGGCTCGCGTGAGTGCGCCGATGCTGGCGCTCGGGATCTTCGCCGAGCGCACCTTCAGCGCGGCCAATGCGATGACGCTGCTCGTCTACGCCGCGCTCGGCGCGATGGCCTTCTTCCTGACCCTGCAGCTGCAGACGGTCGGCGGCTACGGCGCGCTGGCCGCCGGCACGGCGACCCTGCCGATGACCGTCTGCATGCTGCTGCTCGCTGCGCGCGGCGGCGCTCTCGCGGCCCGGATCGGTCCGCGGCTGCCGATGACGATGGGTCCGCTGGTGATGGCGGCCGGGGTCCTCCTGCTGCTCGACGCCGGTCACGGCTCCTACTGGTCCACGGTGCTGCCGGGCGTCACGGTCTTCGGGCTCGGGCTGGCCCTGATGGTCGCGCCGCTGACCGCCACGGTGCTGGCCGCGGCGCCCGACGAGCACGCCGGCATCGCCAGCGGTGTCAACAACGCGGTCGCCCGAGCCGGGTCGCTGCTGGCGGTGGCCGCTCTGCCGATGGCGGTGGGTCTGTCCGGGGAGCAGTACGCCGTCGCGGCGGCGTTCGATCAGGCTTTCGGTCGCGCGATGCTGGTCTGCGCCGGCCTGCTCGCCGCGGGCGGCGTGCTGTCGTGGCTGACCATCCGCGACCACGTGCTCGCGTCGCCGACCTCCCGATAAGCGCCCGCGCGCTCGGACGGCGACCTACTCTGGAATCTCGGAGGGGGGACCGATGAGGTTGCGGTGCGCACGTGCCGCCGGACCAGCAGCGTTGCTGGCTCTGGCGATGCTGCTGGGCGCCTGCGCCGCGGCCCCCGCCGACAGCGAGAGCAGCCCCGAGGTGAGCGTCAGTGCCTCGGCGCCTCCGACCGAGGCGACGAGCCCGCCTGCGCCGACGCCCGCCGACCCGGAGCACGCCGTCGAACCGCCCGGGCCGCTGCGCCAGAGCCTGGCCTCGGCCGACGTCCTGGTCTTCGACCCCCGCGGGCTGAGCACCGAGCAGGTGGCCGCCATCCGCCAGGTCGAGGGCGTCACCGCCGTCGAGCGGCTCTCGCTGGCCCAGGTCACCATCGAGGGTCGGGTGCTGACGGTGGCCGCGGTCGACCCCGCGACGTACCGCCGCTTCACGCTGGCCGCCAGCGCCCAGTCGCAGGTGGTGTGGGACCGCGTCGCCGGTGGCGAGCTGGCCGTGCTGCCCGGCCTGCGCCGCAAGCTGCCGACCGACGAGCGCGGGTTCGTGCGGCTGGGCAGCGGAGCCGACGCGCCGCAGGTGCACGTCGGCGCCTACGCACCGCAGGTCAAGGGCGCCATCGACGCCGTCGTCAACGACGCGTGGGGCAAGGCGCTCGGCATCACGCCGGGCAACGCCGTGCTCGTCTCGACCGGCATCACCGCCCCCGACCGGGTCACCAAGCCGGTCCAGCGGATCGTCGGCAAGGACATCTCGGTGCAGCGCCTCGATGTCGTCGAGCGACTCGGCCTCGACCCCCAGGCGACCCAGACGGCGTACGTCATCGGCACCATCGCGGACGCCGTCGGCACCTTCAACTACACCGTGCTCGGTGGCGGGCGGATCGCGCCGGATCCCGCGTGGGTCGCGTCGCACATCGTCACCGCGGCCGTGCCGATCCTGGGCAGCGTGACCTGCAACGTCGCGATCATCCCGCAGCTGCGTGCGGCGCTGGAGGAGATCGTGCAGCGCGGGCTCGCCGACGCGATCCACGTCGGTGAGTACGCCGGCTGCTACTACCCGCGCTTCATCGCCGGCACCACGA
This sequence comes from Actinomycetota bacterium, assembly GCA_009702305.1. Lineage (GTDB taxonomy): Bacteria > Actinomycetota > Actinomycetes > Propionibacteriales > Nocardioidaceae > Nocardioides. The sequence goes on from WLIH01000127.1 coordinate 6,838, forward strand.
CGCTCTCCAACCACTCCTTCGGCCTGGCGCTGGACCTCAACGTGCCCGGCAACCTGCGCGGCACCGTCGGCGAGATGGACCGCACCGTCGTGTCGATCTTCGAGAAGTGGGGCTTCGCCTGGGGAGGTCGGTGGCGCTACACCGACCCGATGCACTTCGAGCTGAGCCGGCTGGTGCAGCCGGGCTGAGGCTCGTCGTCGGGATACCCGGTCGACCGGGGAAGCCTGGTCTTGACGGGCGTTGCAGTCCCTGGCAACACCAGGGATACCCGGTCAGCCGGGTATCGCTGAGGTCCCTGGGGTCCCTGGGGCGGCTGGGATCTCAGTCCAACCGGCAGGCGGCGGTGCCGCCGGGCAGCTGGTGCCGGTGGCGGGCGACCCAGCGGTAGGCGATCTCGGCGAGCGGCCGCACGGGTCGCAGCTGCAGGGTGCGACCGGCGAGCCGGGTCGGTGCGCCGCAGGTGC
>WLIH01000128.1 GCA_009702305.1 Actinomycetota bacterium
GCGGCCGGGGCTCACTCAGCGGTCGGAGGAGCGGTACTTGCCCTGGAAGAAGAGCAGCGGGTCGTCCGCGTCGGTGCTCTCCATCGCCAGCACCCGGCCGATGACGACGTAGTGGTCGCCGGCCTCGTGCACCGCGTGGATCGTGCAGTCGACGTGTGCCAGCGCCCCGGCCAGCACCGGCGACCCGGTCGACTCGGCGGGCGCCCAGTCGACGCCGGCGAACTTGTCGACTCCACGGCTGGCCATCCGGTTCGACAGCTCTGCCTGCTCGGAGGCCAGGAAGTTCACGCAGAAGCGCCCTGAGCGCTGGATGGCGGGCCACGCGCGCGAGGTCTTCGCCGGGATGAAGAGGACCAGGGGCGGATCGAGCGAGACGCTGGAGAACGACTGGCAGGTCATGCCCACGGGCTCGCCGCCGCTGACCGAGGTCACGACCGTGACGCCGGAGGCGAAGCGCCCCAGCACGTCGCGGAACTGGCGGGCGGCCGCGACCGCGGCCGGGTCGTCGGAGGAGACCTGGATGTCTTCGCCCGGCCGCAGCTGGAAGTCGAAGGCGGAGTCGCCGAGCCACGAGTCGATGAGCTCGGGACTGGGCCAGGTCTCCCGGGCGTCGCTTCTCATCCCGTCAGGGATCTCCGGGGTCATGCGGGTCACCGTAGTGGTCCTACTGTCCGCCGCCGAAGGTGTGTCCCCAGTAGGAGACAGCGGTCGACTCGCGCGCGACCCACCGCGCGTCGTCGACCTGGAGGCCCTCAGTGCCGAACTCGATGTCGAAGCCGCCCGGCGACTTCACGTAGAACGACACCATCTCGTCGTTCATGTGTCGGCCCAGGGTCGCCGACAGCGGAGCTCCGTGCTTGCGGACCCGCTCGAGTGCGCGCCCGACGTCGTCGAGCTTCGAGACCTCGAGCATGATGTGCACGCACTTGGAGGCGTTCGGCATCGGCAGGAAGGCCAACGAGTGGTGGCGCGGGTTGACCCCGAGGAAGCGCAGCCAGATCTTCGATCCCGGCTCCTTGCCGACGAACTCCCCCGGCATGCTCATCGAGTCGCGCAGGCGGAAGCCGAGCACGTCGGTGTAGAAGCGCAGCGCCTCGACGTCGTCGAGCACCGGCACCACGATGTGGCCCATGCCCTGGTCGCCCGTCACGAACTCGGCGGCGTACGGCGTGACGACGGGCCGCGACTCGTAGGTGATGCCGTGGAAGAGCTCGAAGACGTTGTCCCACGGATCGCGGAAGCGGACCAGCTCCTGCACACGACGCTCGGCCAGCTCCTCGGGAGTGCCCTCCTCGACCTCGATGCCGGCCTTCTGCAGGTGCTCGCGAGCCTCCTGCAGCGCCCGCGGGTCGGCCAGCTCCCACCCGGTCGCCGACAGCTCGTCGACGTCGGCGGGGAAGACCACGAGCCGTGCCGAGACCTGGTCGATGCGGTAGTAGAGGTTGCCCTCGGTCGGGCCGCGGCCCTCCGCGAGGCCGAGCACCTTGCCGGCGAAGGTGCGCCACTGGTCCAGGTCGGTGCTCGCGACCCGGACGTAGCCCATGCTCTTGATGTCGATGCTCATGCGGGGTCCTCGACGAGTTGTTCGGTGGAGGAGCGAAGCGGGGGAAGCGGTGGGGTGTTCATGCTCCGCTCCGCTCGACGTGACGCGAGAGGAAGGCGGTCGCGACCTGGCGGAACTCCTCGGCGGCCTCGATCTGGGCCCAGTGGCCGCAGTTCGGGAAGACGTGGAGGCTCGCCTTGGGGATCAGCTTGAGGGCGACCATCGCACCGTCGAGCGGGTTGACCCGGTCCTCGCGGCCCCAGGTGAGCAGGGTGTGCTTGCGCAGGCGGTGGGCCTCGCGCCAGAGCATGCCGTCCTCGGCGGTCTCCGGGTTCCAGAAGGACATGCCCATCGAGCGCATCGCCTCCTGGGCGCCGGGCGCCGTGGCGTCGGCGAAGCGCTCCTCGACCAGCTCGTCGGTCACCAGCGACTGGTTGACGACCATCGTCGAGATGAAGGCCCGCAGCGCCTCGCGGCTGGGGTTGGCGGAGAAGTCCATCAACCGCTGCACGCCCTCGGTCGGGTCGGCGTGGAACAGGTTGAGCGAGAGCCCACCCGGACCCATCAGCACCAGCCGGCCCACCCGCTCGGGGTAGGTCAGTGCCAGACGCATCGCCGTGCCGCCGCCGAGGCTGTTGCCGAGCAGGTGCACCTTCTCGATGCCCAGCACGTCGAGCAACCGGACCACGTGGTCGGCGGAGTGCCGGTAGAAGTTGCCCACCACCGGAGGCTTGTCCGAGCCGCCGAAGCCGGGCTGGTCGACCAGCAGCGTGCGGAAGTCCTGAGCGAAGCCGGGCAGGGCCGAGCCGAAGTTGGACCACGCCGAGGCGCCCGGACCGCCGCCGTGCAGGAGCACGAACGGCAGACCGCCGCCGACCTCGGTGGGGGTGCCGGCCTCGTAGTAGTTGATCGTCAGGTCACCGGACCCCGACGTCACCTGCGCCGACCGGCGCACCGCCTCCTTGGAGAAGTCCACCGCTCAGTACATCCCCGGGTCGACCTTGTGGCCGAACTCGTGGGCACCGAACATCTGCAGAGCGCGCTCGGGGTCGTTGGCGGCGTGGACCCGACCGGCGTGGGCATCGCGCCAGGCGCGCTGCAGGTAGGTGCCCTCGGCGAGCGCCCGGCCGCCGGAAGCCTCGAAGAGCGCGTCGATGGCGTCGATGGCGCGCTGGCTGCCGATGACCTGGTCGCGACGGACCTTCAGGCGCAGGCCGAGCGGGATCTTCTCGCCCTTGGCGACGTGCGCCATCTCCTCGCGGATGTTGTTGGTCAGCAGCGCCCAGGCGGCGTCGATCTCGCTGGACGCGCGAGCGATCCGCACCGCGGCGAACGGGTCGAGCGAGGCCTTCTCACCGAGGTACGCCGCGCGGGAGCGCTTCTGCTGCATCTCGACGTGCTCGTTGTAGGCGCCCATCGCCATGCCGATGATCGGCGTGGTGATGGTGCCGGTGAAGATCGAGTGGAAGGGCAGCTTGTAGAGGTCGGAGGTGTTCTGCTCCTGGCCCGGACCACGGCACTGGCCGGTCTCCCCCATCGAGAGCGTGAATGCCTCGGGGATGAAGACGTCCTCGACGAGGATGTCGTTGGAGCCCGTGCCCTTGAGGCCGACCATGTGCCAGACGTCGATGATCGTGTACTTCTCGCGCGGCACCATGAAGGTCTTGAAGTCGATCACCTGACCCTCGGCGTTGAAGACGAGTCCGCCCAGGAGCACCCACTGGCAGTGGTCGCAGCCGGAGGAGAAGCTCCACTTGCCCGAGAGCAGGTAGCCGCCGTCGGTGACGGTGGCCTTGCCGGTCGGCGCGTACGACGAGCTCAGCCGGGTGTTGGTGTCCTCGCCCCACACGGCCTGCTGGGCCTCGTCGGAGAAGAGGGCGACCTGCCACGGGTGCACGCCGACGACGCTGGAGACCCAGCCCGTCGAGCCGCAGGCCGAGGCGATGTCGCGCACGGCGGTGTAGAAGTCGACGGGGCTCGACTCGTAGCCGTCGAACCGCTTCGGCTGGAGCAGCTTGAAGAAGCCGGTCTCCTCCAGCTCCTTGATGTTGGCCTCGGGGACAACACGAAGACGCTCGGCCTCGTCGGCCCGCTCCCGGATGGAGGGCAGCAGGTCACGGACACCGTCGAGAACAGCCTGGGACATCGACTTCTCCTGTCGTGGAACGATCTGGTCCAAGACTAGAACACGTTCTCGTTTTGGACCAGTACCCGCGACATCACGACTCGGCAATCCGGCGTGATCCGGCGCACCACGGCCGCTGCGTGAGCGCTCAGGCCCTCGCGACGCACTGGGCGGCGACCTGCTCGGCCGCAGCCAGGACGTCGGCCAGGGCACTGCGGGCATCGCGGCTCGCCAGGTCGAGGTCCGCGTTGGCGGCGCGCAGCGCCCGACGCAGGTCCCGCTTGCGCTGACCCGTCGCCGTGACGATCTTGCGCTCGAGGGTGGCGACCGTCCTGACCAGCGCAGCCACGGCGGCGCTGGCCCGTGCCAACGTCTGCTGGGCGGCCTCGAGCACCGATCGTGCGTCCGCGCAGCCCGTCGACGAGCCGGCCGTGGGGGTGACCGGCGCCGAGGCGGCGGAGGCCGCTCCGGTGCCCGCGGCGTTGGTCGCCGTCACCCGGAAGGTGTAGGCGGTGCCGTTGGTCAGGCCCGTGACCGTCGCCGTCCGGGCACCGGTGGTCGTCGCCGTCGCACCGCCCGGAGTGGCTGTGACGGTGTAGCCGGTGATCGGCGTCCCCCCGTCGGTCGACGGCGCGGACCACTGGACGGTCGCGGCGCCGTCGCCTGCGGATGCGCTCACGGCGCTGGGAGCGCCGGGCACCTGGCCCGTCGGGGTCGTCCCTCCCCCTGAGATCGCGACGACACCGACCGGGGTGCCGAGACCCTCGGCGAGCAGCGACTGGCGCCCGGTGGTCGGGTCGATGGCGATCAGCTGGCCGTCAGCCTGGTCGGTGACGACGAGGGTGCCGCCGCTGGTCACCGCGACGCCGTAGGGCTGGGTCAGCAGCCGCTGCCCACCAGCGGCTGCCGAGCGGGCGTTGTCGGAGACCAGGCTCTGACGACCGGAGGCAGGATCGATCGCGACGACCCGGGTGTCATCCCCGTCGCACGGGTTGCACGTCGGGTGCCCGTTGATGTTGCGGTCGTCGACGACGTAGAGCGTGCCGCTCGCGGCCCGGGCGAGACCGCGCAGGTCGTAGAAGAACTGCCCGCCGCCGGCGGCCGCCGACATCTGGTTGTCGCTGATCACCCCGCTCTGGCGACCGGTCGTCGCGTCGACGGCGAAGATCGAGCCCCGGCCGTCGTCGCCGCCGTAGCCACCCGCGACGTACATCTGAGCGCCGTCCACGAAGACCATGCCCATCGGAGCGGTCCCCACCGTCAGGCCACCCTGGGCCTGCGACGTCGCGTTGTCCTGGCACGACGAGCCGCTGCCGTCGGCCGCGAACGCCCAGATCGGTCCGGTGGCGTTGCCGACGGCCGTGCTGCCGGGGCAGAAGCCCTGCGACTCCTCGCCGACCAGGATCTGCGCGTTGCTCGGGTTGATCGCGACCGAGAGCACCGCACTGCCGAGCGGACCGTTGGCGATGCTCGTCTTGGTGCCGCTCGCACTCACCCGCGTGAGCTGACCGGTCGCGCCGTCGGTGCGCGAGGCCACGACCAGGGAGCCGCCGGCTTCGCGCGCGACCGCGTAGCCACCGTCGGTGAGGCCTCCCGCTCCGGCGACCTGCTGCACGACGCCGGTGCCCGGATTCACCGAGTAGACGGTGCCGTCGTACGAGACGACGACGACGTCACCGGCGGCAGGCGCCGCCGCCGAGACGGGCGCCGGCGTCAGCACGGCGACCGCGGAGAACAGGAGGGACGCGGCACTCAGGGCGCCGGTCAGCAGGGTGCGGTTCATGGGGGGCCTCACTCGATCGAAGGGGAGAGCCCGATGCCCGATCATCGGAGCGCATCGCCGAGCACCTGGACGAGTCCGGGCACCGCTGGATGCTGCCCCGACGCTAGGGCGCCCCTGCCCTGCGCCGGATCCGCCAGATGGCGGATACCGGGCGAGGCGTGCGCCACACCCCTGCCCTGATCAGGAGTTGGCGGCGGCCTTGTCCTGCTCGGCCTTCAGCATCAGCGCGATGTCAATGAGCTGGTCCTCCTGGCCGCCGATCAGCTTGCGACGACCGGCCTCGAGCAGGATCTTCGCGCCCGAGACGCCGTAGCGCTCCGCAGCGTTGCCGGCGTGCTTGAGGAAGGAGGAGTAGACACCGGCGTAGCCCATCATCAGCGTCATCCGGTCGAGCTGGCACTCCTCAGGCATCGCCGGCTTGATGACGTCCTCGGACGCGTCGACGATGGTGAGGAAGTCGATGCCGGTCTTCCAGCCGAGCTTGTCGCAGACGCCGACGAACGCCTCGAGCGGCGTGTTGCCCGCCCCGGCACCGAAGCGGCGCACCGAGCCGTCGATCTGGGTGGCGCCCGCCCGGGCCGCGATCACGGTGTTGGCGACGCCGAGGCCGAGGTTCTCGTGACCGTGGAAGCCGACACTGGCCTCGTGGCCGATCTCGGCGACCACCGCCGAGACGCGGTCGGCGGTCTGCTCCATGACGAGGGCTCCGGCGGAGTCGACGACGTAGACGCACTGGCAGCCGGCGTCGACCATGATCCGTGCCTGCTTGGCGAGGACCTCGGGCGGCTGGGTGTGGCTCATCATCAAGAAGCCGACCGTCTCCAGGCCGAGCTCGCGCGCCAGCCCGAAGTGCTGGATCGAGACGTCGGCCTCGGTGCAGTGCGTGGCCACGCGACAGATCTGGCCGCCGTTGTCCTGCGCCGCGCGGATGTCCTCCTTGGTGCCCAGGCCGGGCAGCATCAGGAAGGCGATCTTGGCGCGTTTGGCCGTCTCGGCCGCGATCTTGATCAGCTCCTGCTCGGGCGTGCGCGAGAAGCCGTAGTTGAACGACGAGCCGCCGAGACCGTCGCCGTGGGTGACCTCGATGACCGGGACGCCGGAGTTGTCGAGGGCCTCGACGATGTCGTGCACCTCCTGGGCGGTGAACTGGTGACGCTTGTGGTGCGAGCCGTCGCGCAGGCAGGTGTCGGTCAGGCGCAGGTCAAGGTCGCCCCACGGCTCGGTGCCGTGGACGCCGGACCAGGTGCGGGTGAGGGCGTTGAGGTCGTTCATGCGTTGCTCCCCAGGATCGAGCGGGCGATGCTGTCGCCGACCTTGGTGGCCGCAGCGGTCATGATGTCGAGGTTGCCGGCGTACGGCGGCAGGAAGTCGCCCGCGCCCTCGACCTCCACGAAGATGCTGACCTTGGTCTGGCCGAGCGTGGCGGGCGACGGGTCGTCGATCTGGGGCTCCTGGAGCAGCCGATAGCCGGGGACGTACTCCTGGACGGCCTTCTCCATGGCGAAGACGCTGGCGACGATGGCGTCGCGGTCGGCGTCCGGGGAGACGGCGCAGAAGATGGTGTCGCGCATGATCATCGGCGGCTCGGCGGGGTTGAGGATGATGATCGCCTTGCCGCGCTCGGCGCCGCCGATCGACATCACGCCGGCACTCGTCGTGCGGGTGAACTCGTCGATGTTGGCCCGGGTGCCGGGGCCGGCCGACATGCTCGAGACCGAGGCCACGATCTCGGCGTACGACACTGCAGCGGCGCGCGAGACAGCGGCGACCATCGGGATGGTGGCCTGGCCGCCGCA
>WLIH01000129.1 GCA_009702305.1 Actinomycetota bacterium
GATGTCGGCGTACGCCGTCGGGGCCGTCGACCTGGCGGTGCCGGAGCTGGGGGAGCGCGAGCGGGCCGACGATGCGACCTTCGCCGCCTGGGACGCCGTCTTCACCACGGCGCGCGACACCGTCAACCACGGCGTCCGGGCGCTCAACGGGCTCGGTCTCGACCTGCCCGAGCTGCCGCCCGGCACGCTGCACGAGCTGGCCGTCGAGCCGCTGGTGGGGGACTGCGAGGTGATCCGGCAGAGCGCCGACGCCTGTCACCGGGTCGGCGATGCTCTCGCCGCTCTGGCCGAGTCGACGGCGGCGGTCGCTGCGGTGACGGCGGTGCGCTGGAGCGGCCTGGCGGGATCGGCGTGCGCGGCTCGGCTCGGCGTCGACGCTCTCGCCCTGCGGGCGGCCGGGGTCGTCGTGGAGCAGGGGTCCTGGGTCTTCGACGAGATCGCCGACGTCTGCGAGCGGCTCGCCCTGTCGGTGCAGCGCGCCATCGTGGCGCTGGGGCGGGCGATCGAGCGTCTGGCGCGCACGGTGCTGACCAGGGTCCTCGGGCCGGCGGGGTGGGCGGCGCTGGCGGCCGAGGTCGCCCTGCGCGGTCTCGACGTCGTCAGCGACATCGTCGACGACGTACGCCTGGTCGTCTCGCTGGTCGAGGAGCTGCTCACCCTGCGCGAGAGCGTCGCCGACTGGGCGGGCGCCCAGCGCGACCGGCTCGACCTGCTGGCGCACCTGCCTAGGCTGATGCCATGACAGGGGCGGGCCGGTGATCCTCATCGACCCGCCCGACGTGCCCGGCCACGGTCGTTGGTGGTCCCACCTGGTCAGCGACGAGTCGTATGAGGAGCTGCACGAGTTCGCCGCCGGGCTCGGGATGCCGCTGCGCGCCTTCGAGCGCGACCACTACGACGTCCCCTCGGAGTGGTACGCCGACGCCGTCGCCGCCGGGGCCCACCCGGTGCCCAGCCGCGAGCTGGTCGCCCGCCTGATCGCCTCCGGCCTGCGCCGCCGCAAACCCCCAGGGGCATGACAGGCCCGGGATAGTCCGTCACGAAATGGTCGTCCCGATCGCCGCCGGGCGACCACATCGTGACGGACTATCCGGGCGGCGGCCTACTGGTCCGGCCAGAGTCGCCGGGCCCGCTTGGTCAGATCGGCGCGCAGGGTCGGCAGGTCGGCCCCGAGGAGCTGACCGTCCCGGACGACGTACTCACCGCCGACGAGCACGTGTCGCGCTCGACGCTCGGGCCCGAGGACGAGCCCGGCGAGGGGGTCGAGCACATCGGCGATGTCGTCGCCCGGCCAGACCACCAGGTCGGCCTTCAGGCCGGGGGTGAGCGCGCCGATGTCACTGCGTCCCAGGCAGGCCGCGCCGCCGGCGGTCGCCAGCGACAGCGCGTCGATCGGCAGGAACGCCTCAGGTGACAGGTCGCGCTGCCGGGCCAGGAAGAGGGCTTGGCGCATCTCCGGCATCAGGGTGCCGATCTCGTTGGAGGCGACGCCGTCGACGCCGAGGCCGACCGGTGCGCCTGCGGCGACCAGGTCGCGCACCCGGGCGATGCCCGAGCCGAGGCGGCAGTTGGAGGAGGGGCAGTGCGCGACGCCGGTGCGCGACTCGCCGAGCCGCGCCACCTCGGCGTCGTCGAAGTGGATGCCGTGGGCGACCCACACGTCGGAGTCGATCCAGCCGAGGTCGTCGAGCAGGGCCAACGGCCGCTTGCCGAAGCGGGCGATGCTGTCGCGCTCCTCGTCGAGCGTCTCGGCCAGGTGGGTGTGCAGACGGATGCCGAGGCGGCGGGCGAGGAGCGCCGACTCGCGCATCAGCTCGGGCGTCACGGAGAAGGGGCTGCACGGCGCCGAGGTCACGAAGATCATCTCGCCGTCATGCAGGCGCCCGTGCACCTCCTGGGTCGAGGCCAAGATGGCGTCGAGGTCCTCGACGACGGTGTCCGGCGGCAGCCCGCCCCGGCTCTGACCGAGGTCCATCGAGCCGCGCGCGATGTGGGTGCGGATCCCGATCCGGCGGGCGGCCGCGGCGATCGCGTCGAAGACCGAGTCGTCACCACCGGGCACGAGGTAGTGGTGGTCGGCGGCGGTCGTACAGCCGGACAGGGCGAGCTCGGCGAGTGCCACCGAGGCCGCGGCCTCGACGTCCTCGGGGCGCAGGCGGGCCCAGACGGGGTACAGCGTCTCCAGCCAGCCGAAGAGCGAGCAGTCGAAGGCCCACCCGCGCGTCAGCCACTGGTAGAAATGGTGGTGGGTGTTGACCAGGCCCGGGGTGAGCACGTCGCCGGAGCAGTCGACGACGACGTCGCCCTCCTCGGCGGGCACGCTGCCGGTCGCGACGATCAGGCCGTCGGCGATCGCGACGTCACCGGGCCACCGCGCACCGCGGAAGACGGTGCGCACGGCGGCGCTCACCCGACCTGCTGCGCGTCGACCGCGAGGAGTCCGTCGAGCTCGCGCTCGAGGTTGGCCCGGGCGGCGGCCTCCCACTGCTCGCGGGCCCACCGGGTGTGGAAGAGGGTGGTCTTCTCGCCGAGGCTCCCCAGCACGGCGGCGCGTCCCGCTCGGAAGACCTCGTCGTCGAGGTGGGCGAACTCCTGGCGCACGGTGGCGACGTACTCGTCGTAGCGGTCGCGTGGCGCCGCGAGGATGGCGAGGTCGGCGTCGGAGAGCGCACAGCCGGCGGCGTCGCCGTCATCGGGGGTGTGCGTCTCGGTGAGTCGCACTAGACGTGCCACCTCGGCCACGACGGCAGGCTCGACGTGCCCGACCAGAGCCGACTCCGCCCAGTGGGCCGATCGCTCCTCGGCGTCACGCTCGCCGTCGTAGATCCCGTCGTGGAACCACGCCGCCAGCACCACCGCCAGCCGCGGATAGTCGGTGCCCTGCTCGGCCAGCTCGTCGAGCCGGTCGAGCACCTCGCTGAGGTGCGTGGTGTCGTGGTAGCCGCGCTCCGGATGGGCGTAGGCCTCGATCAGTTCGTCGCGCAGCGCCTCCGTCGCGGGCAGGGGCCACCGGGCCCGCAGGTCAGCGGCACTGCTCGCCGGATGATGCATGACGCCATTCAACGCGGTCCGGCGACGGGGCGCCAGAGCATGCCCTATCGTCGGCGCGACAGGAACACGTTCTAGTTCTGACGAGGAGTGGGCATGGCCGCCAGCAACGAGCGCATCCGCGAGGTGATCGAGCGCTACGTCGCCCTGGTCGCGACGGGCACCGCCGCCGAGATCCAGGCGTTGTACGCCGACGGCGCGACCGTGGAGGACCCCGTCGGCAGCGACGTGCTCACCACGCCGGAGCAGATCCTGGCCTTCTACGCGACCCTCGAGGGTCTCGACCAGAAGACCCGCCTCATCGAGGCGCGGATCGCCGGCGGCGAGGCGGCGTTCCACTTCGAGGTCGCGACCAGCGCGGGCGACCTGACTTACACCCTGGCGCCGTTCGACGTGATGACCTTCGACGACGACGCCAAGATCACCTCGATGCGCGCCTTCTGGGGCGAGTCGGACATGCAGGTCGGCTGACCTGCGTCAGACGCGGGTCGCCGGCAGTCGCATGGCGGCCGTGCTGGCCCGCGGATGCAGCGGCAGCAGGGGAGCACGGCGGGGGGTCCGCGGCAGCCGCACGGTGCCGACGTCCGCCAGCTGGCCCTCGCCGACGGACACCCCGCGTCGGACGGCGGTGTCGACGGCGATCCGACCCGGACCCGAGCGGACGACGAGCGTCAGCCCGGCCGAGCGGGCCAGCGAGCCGCCGACGACGAAGGTGCCGTTGCGGTCGGTGCGGGTGCGGGCAAGCAGCAGGCCGCGGGAGTCGCGCACCTCGACGATCGCCGCCCACTCGGGCTCGCCGCCGTCGCGGTCGACGACCGTGCCGCGCAGCGCGCCGCCGACGCGCATCGGCGCCGGGGCGGGGTCCGGGGCAGGCTCGGACAGGACGAACGTGCACCAGGTCGGGCGGCCGGCGACGGTCGGCACGACCTGCGGCGTGGAGACCAGGCGGCGCCCGGCGGCGGAGACGACCAGGGGTCCGGCCGGGAGCCCGGCGAGGGTGAACTCGCCGCGGCCGTCGGTGCGGGTCTCGACGCTCACGCCGTCGGCGGACTCGGCGCGCACGGTGGCGAAGCGGGCCAGGCCGTCCGCGCGGGCGACGGTGCCCGAGATCGACGCTCCCCGCGCCAGCTCAGCCGTGGCCTCGACGGTCCAGCCGCCGCGCAGGGCGACCACGGTGCGCGTAGTCATCAGGCGACGCCGGTCGGCGACGTCGCGGTCGTCGTGGATCTCGATCGTGCAGGTCGTGTGCTCGTCGCGCTCGAGCGGCACCCGGATCAGGGTCGTGCTCTCGTGCGCGCGCTTCTCGCCGACCAGGACGCCGTCGACGTACCACCGCAGACGGAGCACGGCCGGTGCGGACCGCTCCAGCCTGAGACGGACGGTGGCACAGCTGATCGGACGCATGGCGCCCCTCCCCCCATGGAGTGCCGGCACGCTGCCGGCCTGCTGTCGAACCTAGGAGCACGCCGCGCGCGCCACGAGAGTCGAACCGGCGAAGTCTCACCCCGCAGGGGGACTACCCGCTCTGACCGAAAGGACGACCCTCAGGCCGCTTCGTCCGAGGGCCAGCACTGCTCGCCGTCCTGCTCGTCGGCGGGCAGATGCGGGAGCAGGACGTCGCCGACCTCGCTCTGCCGGCTCGTGACGATGTCGAACGGCGCGGTGTCGGCCACGCCGTACTTGCAGTAGTGCGTGCCCTTGCCGAGGTACGGCGAGTACGGCCCCGGCTGGGCCACGACGGTCAGGCCCTGGTCGGTGACGTACTGCCCGGCGAACTCGAACGTGCCGTCCTTGAGGCTCGTGGTCGAGCCGACCTGGTCGCCGGCCGCGTTGAACAGCAGGACCGATGCGCCCTCGAGCGGGAACGACGGGTCCTCGAGGTCGACCACGCGGCCCGTGACCCAGGCGCCGCGCTTGGTCCAGGTGAAGCTGCTGGCCAGGTCGGAGCGGCCGGCGCGCACCTTGGCGTTCTGGATGCTCGCCGTGCGAGCGAGGTAGATGCCGGTGCCGGGGGCGACCAGCCGGTAGCCGCCGGGGTAGAGGCCGGAGAAGGTGACCGAGCCGTTCTTCGCGGTCTCGGTCCAGAACTGACCGGTCGCCTTGCTGACCGCGGTGACCGCGACCCTCTTGCGCATCCGGCTGCCGTCGGCGACGTAGAGCTGCACGAGCAGCTTGCCGGCCTTCTTGGTCAGCCGGATCGGCACGTTGACGGCGCGCCCGACCTTGAGCTTCGGCACGTAGAGGCTCTTGCCGACCCAGGTCTTGGTGCGGTCGTAGGTGAAGACGGAGTAGTTGCTGCTCGGCAGGCCGCCGATCGCGAACTGGCCTTGGCTGTTCGCCTTGGTCGGGTAGGACTGCTCGAAGGTGTTGGCTGCGACGACCTTCGCGCCGGCCGCGGGCTTGCCGCCGGCGTACACGGTGCCGGTGATGGCGGCGCCGCGCTTGAGGCGCACGTTGCGCTGCACGGTGCGGGTGCCGAGCTTGACGGTGATGTCGGCGGGGGCGTACTTCGTCACGTCGTACGACGGGCGCTGGTCGACGAACTGCAGGTGGTAGGTGCCGGGGTTGAGCCGCAGCGAGTAGATGCCGCCGTTGACCTTGCGCTCGCCGAGGAACTTCCAGTCCTTGTCGAACCACCGCATCCGCACGTTGGGCGTGCCGCCCTGGGTGCCGGTGATCTCACCGACGACGGTGCCCTTCTGCGGGGCGGCCTCGGCGCGGGGCGCCTGGCCGAGGACCAGCACCATCGAGGCGAGCAGTCCCACGACCACGAGCAGGACCGAGCTGCGACGGGCGAGAAGGGTCGACATGGTGCGATCTCCGGACGAGCGTGCGGCGGGCCCGAATGGCTGCACCGGCGGTGCTCCCACTGTAGGCAGGCCCGCCTTCAGGGCCCCTCAAGAAATCGGCAGCGTTGGATCAAGATTGGCCCAGCTCCGCCGGCAGGGGGCGCTCGTGCAGGACCACCAGGCTGGTGACCGCACGGGTCAGGCAGACGTAGAGCAGGCGCAGGCCGGTGACCCGGTCGTGCTCGCCGGCCACGATCTGCTCGGGCTCCAACAGCACGACGTGGTCGAACTCCAGGCCCTTGGCCAGGCTCGCCGGCACCAGCTGGAGGGCTGCATCGGACCCGTCGGGGGCTTCGTGGCCGAGCTCGGTGTGCGCGATCGCGGCGCGGGTCAGCGCATCGCGCACCCCCGGCAGCGCGACGTCCGCGACGATCAGCCCGACCGAGCCCTCGCGCCCCAGGACGTCGCCGACGGTGTCGACCAGCGCGCCGGGGCCGATCGCCAGCTCGCCGCGAGCCCGACGCACGGACGTGGGCGGCTCGAGGTCGGGCGCGATGTGCGGGAGCAGCCGGGCGGCGTACTCGATCACCTCGCCCGGCACCCGGAAGCCTCGCGTCAGCTGCTCCACGTGGGCGTCCGGCCGACCGAGATGGGTGAGCGCCTCCGCCCACGAGCGCGTCGCCCACGGGGTCGTCGCCTGGGCGAGGTCGCCGAGCACGGTGAGCGACCCGGTGGAGGAGCGGCGGGCGAGCGCGCGCAGCATCATCGGGGAGAGGTCCTGCGCCTCGTCGACCACGATGTGACCGACCGACGGCGTGCGCTCGAGCAGGTCGGCCGCCTCGTCGAGCAGCACGGTGTCGGCGAGGGTCCACCGGGCGGTGCCGGGGGAGCGCGGCGGCGAGGCCCACAGCAGCAGGGTCTGCTCGTCGGGCGTCAGCACTCCCTCGGCCGCCACCGCGAGCAGGGCGGGGTCCGACAGCACGGCGTGGACCAACCGGGCCGGGTCGACCTGCGGCCACAGGGCGGCTGCGTACTCCTTGACGGGCCGGCTGCGGGCGACGGCGTCCTGCACGCGGTCGTCGGGCGACTCGCCCCCGAGCTCCATCTGCACGAGCACGCGGTGCGCCAGCGCCTGCGGCAGCATCGCGCGCGCCGCGGCGTAGCGGACGCCGCGCTCGCGCAGCGACGCGAGCACCTCCTCGGCCTCGTACGCCGCCAGCCGCCAGCGCCGTGCGCCGCGGGGCACGACGAGCGACTCGGTCGGCGCGGCGATCCCCGACCAGAGGGCGCGACGCAGCACCTCCGCCACCCGCGCGTCGCCCTTGAGGGTGGCCACGTCGGCCGGCTCCTCGGCGCGCACGCGGTGCGGCTTGGCCGCGCCCGGCCCGCCGGCGACCAGCTCC
>WLIH01000013.1 GCA_009702305.1 Actinomycetota bacterium
CTCGTTCGGCATCACGGTGACGATCCCGGAGCTCGACGAGTGGGACAAGATGACCCTGCTCGGCCACGAGCGGGACATGCTCGGTCTCTACGTCTCCGACCACCCGCTGCTCGGCCTGGAGCACGTGCTGGCCAACACCAGCGACTGCACGATCGGTCAGCTGATGCTCGACGAGGAGCGCACCGACGGCTCGCCGATCACCATCAGCGGCCTGGTCACGTCGGTGCAGCGCAAGATCACCAAGCGCGGTGACGCGTGGGCGATGATCACGCTCGAGGATCTCGACGGTGCGATCGACGTGCTGCTCTTCCCCAGCTCCTACCAGCTGGCCAGCCCGCACCTGATCGAGGACGCGATCCTCACGGTCAAGGGCAGGCTCTCCAAGAGCAAGGACCAACCCGAGATCCACGGTCAGGAGGTCAGCCTGCCCGACATCTCCGATGGCCCCTCCGGCCCCGTGGTGATCAGCCTTCCGTCCACCCGGTGTACTGGTCCCATGGTCGAGCAGCTCAAGGACGTCCTGTCCACCCATCCCGGCATGACCGAAGTGCGGCTGCGGCTGCTCACCCGCGACGCCACCAAGGTGATGCGGCTCGACGACCGACTGCGCGTGACGCCGTCCTCGGCGCTCTTCGCCGACCTCAAGGCGCTGCTGGGGCCAGGATGTCTGAGCAGCTGACGCCGACGCTGCCGGCAGCAGGGGAGCGCACGCTGCGACCGAGCCTGCTGCAGGGCGCCGTCGTGATCGTGCTCTTCGCCGTCGCCGGGCTCGGCTGCGGATGGCTGTGGCATCACCTCTACGACGCGCCGCAGGGCATCGCCTACGACGGTCGCTGGATCGGGCTCGACGCGGAGCAGGTACGCCGCGACTTCTCCGGCACGGCCAGCTACGTCCTGATCGGCTTCGCCGCCGCCGTCGTCCTGGGGCTCGTCAGCGCCGTCGTCCTCGACCGTGACGAGCTGGTCACCCTCGCGGCGGTGGCCGCTGGCGCCGTGCTCGCCTCGGTGCTGATGGCCTGGCTCGGCTCCCATCTGGGTCACCCCGACCCGGACATGGTGGCCGCCGGCGCGAAGGACGGCACCAAGATCCCCGGCGACCTGCACGTCGCCGGGCTCTCGGTCTACTTCGTCTGGCCGGCCGGCGCCTTGCTGAGCCTGCTCGTCGTCTTCTTCAGCCTGGGCCGACGCCAGCGCGACTGATCCGCACGACAGAGGAGCCCCCGTGACCAGCTCGACCCCTCCTGGACCGCCTCCGGCCGGCCCTGCGCCGGAGTACCTCGAGTCCGGCGGCGGCGGCCCGCTGACCCCCGGACCCCCGCGGCCGGGCCGACGCAGGCTGGTCGTGATCGGTATCGGCGGCGGGCTCGCACTCGGCGTCGCCGCAGCGGCCGCCTGGGCTGCCACCTGGTACTTCGCCGACGGGCCGCAGGCGGCCGAGGCGCTGCCGGCCGACACCATCGCCTACGCCGGACTGACCCTCGACCCCAGCGGCGAGCAGAAGCTCGATGCCCTGCGCACGCTCGACAAGTTCCCGACCGTCTCCGACGCGTTCGACCTCGACGGCGACCTGCGCGACATCGACATCAAGGAGCGGATCTTCGAGTTCGTCCTGACCGACGCCGCCTGCGAGGGTCTCGACTACGCCGATGACATCGAGCCGTGGCTGGGCGATCGGGTCGCGCTGGCGCTGGTGGCCGACGTCGACGACCAGCCGCAACCGGTCGCGGCGATCGAGGTCACCGACGAGGCCGCGGCCGAAGACGGACTGAGCGCCTTCCGTGAGTGCGCCGGAGGCGAGGACGACTTCGGCGGCTGGGTGATCGACGACGGCTGGGCGGTGCTCGCCGACTCGGAGGACTTCGCCACCGAGGTCGCCCGGGCCACCCGCGACGGCTCGCTGGCCGACGACGAGGACTTCCGCTCGTGGACCGAGCGGGCCGGCGACCCCGGCATCGTCACGTTGTACGCCGCGCCCGCGGCCGGTGCCTACCTGGGACGGGCGCTCGAGGACATCGGGCAGCAGGGCTTCGGGATGCCGATGGGCCAGGTCTCGGCGTACGACGACGCACCGTCCTCGGTGGACTGGGCGATCGGGTCGGCGTTCGCCGACTTCCAGGGCATGGCCGCGGTGGTGCGCTTCGACGACGGCGCGCTCGAGGTGGAGATCGCCGGTGGCCCCAACGGAGCAGGCCGGGTGACCGGCGAGTCCGCCGCCGGATCCGCTCTGGTGGAGTCACTGCCGAGCGACACCGCAGCGGCCTTCGGCACCGGCTGGGAGCCGGGCTGGTTCGACGCCGTCACCGGGGCCATCGGCGGCGACGAGTTCTTCGACCCGATGGCGATGCTCGAGGAGTTCGCCGCGACCTACGGCCTCGATCTGCCCGACGATGCCGAGACGCTGCTCGGCGAGGCCACGGCGGTCGCTGTCGGGCCGGACTTCGACCCCGACCGGTTCCTCAGCGAGGGCGACACGGCCGGACTGCCGCTCGGCATCAAGGTCGAGGGTGACACCGCAGGCATCGAGGAGGTGCTGGGCAAGCTGCGCGCCGGCCTGCTGCCCGAGGAGCAGGCGCTGCTCGAGAGCGACTCCGAGGGCGACGTCGTCGCCGTCGGGCCCGACGCCGACTACCGCGCCGCGCTCCTCGAGGACGGTGACCTTGGCGGCTCCGAGACCTATCGCGACGTGGTCCGCGAGGACGACGCGTCGTCGGTGCTCTTCGTCGACCTCAACGCCTTCGAGGCGCTGTTCAGCTCCGACGTCTTCGGCGAGGACGACGACGTCCTGCGCGACGTCGAGCCGCTGGCCGGGCTCGGGCTGATCACCTGGACCGACGACGACGTGTCCCACACCGTCCTGCGGATCACGACCGACTGACCCGAGGCGCCTAGCGCCCGACGTCCGCGACGACGGCACCGGTCACGCGGATCAGGTCCTGCGGGGCGATGCCCAGGTCGAGCCCGCGCCGACCGGCCGAGACGTAGACGGCCGGGTGGGTCAGAGCGGAGGCGTCGACGACGGTCGGGTGCGCCCGCTTCTGGCCCACCGGGGAGATGCCTCCCGCGACGTACCCCGTGGCGCGCTCGGCGGCGGCCCGCTCGGCCATCGTGGCCTTCGAGGCGCCGAGCGCCCGGGCGCAGGCCTTGAGGTCGAGTTGGCCGGAGACCGGCACGACCGCCACGCTGAGGCGTCCGTCGGCGCTGACCATCAGCGTCTTGAACACCTGCGTCGGGTCGAGCCCGAGGGCCTGGGCCGCCTCGAGGCCGTAGGACTCCGCACGCGGGTCGTGGGCGTACTCGTGCACCGTGAAATCCACCCCCGCCGCGCTCAGCGCGACGGTGGCCGGCGTCGCGCCGCTCGACTTCCTCGCCACGGACCCCATCCTCCCCGGTAGCTCAGTTCGGGGACCAGCGGGTGCGGGCGACCTCGGTCGCCGGCAGGGAGGGGATCACGTTCATCGCGCGCAGCTCGGCGCGCAGCAGGTCGGTGACCAGCACCAGGCGCTCGCCGGCGTCCTCGGCCTCGAGCAGTGCCTGCCGCTCGGCCATCGGGAGCGGAGCGCAGGCGGCCAGGGTCCAGGAGAGGTACGTCGGGTCACGCGGCAGGCTGCCGGAGTAGGGGTCCGATCGGATCGCGGTGAGGGCCGCGCGATAGGCCGTGAACGTCGCCCGCGACTGCTCGAGCACCTCCTCGGAGACCTGGGAGGTCGCCTCGGGCAGCTCGCGCACGTGACCGACCGGGAAGAGGCCCGTCGTGTCGAGGCGCTGCAGCTCGATCCGGTCCAGACCGACGGCGACGATGCTGAAGGTCCCGTCGGCGTGCGGCTCGACCTCGGTCAGCTGGACGCGCACCCCGACCTTGTAGAGCGACTGGGCGCCGTGGTCGCCGACCTCGTAGCCCTCCCGGATGCCCACCGAGCCGAACACCCGTTGCGCCGGGTCCGGCACCCGCAGCAGGTGATGCACGAGGGCGCGGTAGCGGTCCTCGAAGACCGTGAGCGGCACGCTCACCCCGGGATAGAGCACCGAGTTCAGCGGGAACATCGGGAGGGTGTCGGTCACCCCCTCAACCTAGAGGACCCCGCCCAGTGCGAGGTCCACTCCCCGTCACCGATCCCGGGTCGACCGGCGGCAGATCGTAGGATCGACGCATGATCCGTCGTATCGACCTCCGTGGAGCCGAGGCTCCCGTCGACTACCGTGCCGCGGTCCCGCGCGCCGAGTTCGACGTCGAGGCTGCGACGCATGCCGTCATCCCGATCATCGAGGCCGTCCGCGAGCGGGGGGTCGAGGCGATCCTCGAGTTCTCCGAGCGCTTCGACGGCGTCGTCCAGGACGACATCCGGGTCGACCCGGCGACCGCTCGCGCCGCCCTGGCCGACCTCGACCCCGAGATCCGGGCCGGCCTCGAGGAGTCGATCCGCCGGCTGCGGATCACCTGCGCCGCCGAGCTGGAGCAGGACGCCGTCAGCGAGCTCGGCCCGGGCGCCCGGGTGACCCACCGCAAGGTGCCGGTCGACCGCGTCGGCCTCTATGTGCCCGGCGGCCTCGCGCCCCTGGTCTCCAGCGTGCTGATGAACGTCGTGCCGGCCCAGACGGCCGGAGTGCCCTCGATCGCGCTGGCCAGCCCGCCGCAGCGCGAGTTCGGTGGCGGCATCCACCCGACCATCCTCGCGGCGTGCGCGCTGCTGGAGGTCGAGGAGATCTACGCCGTCGGCGGCGCGCAGGCGATCGCGATGTTCGCCTACGGCACCGGCCCGTGCCGTCGCGTCGACCTGGTCACCGGGCCCGGCAACATCTACGTCGTGACGGCCAAGCGCCTGCTCAAGGGCCAGGTCGGCATCGACTCCGAGGCCGGCCCGACCGAGATCGCGGTGCTCGCCGACGACACCGCCGACGCGTCGTTCATCGCGGCCGACCTGATCAGCCAGGCCGAGCACGACCCGCTCGCCGCGGCCGTGCTGGTCACGACCTCGGAGCGTCTGGCCGACGACGTCGACGCCGAGCTCGACAAGCAGATCTCGCTGACCAAGCACGTCGAGCGGATCCGCACCAGCCTCACCGGCGAGCAGTCGGGCATCGTCTTCGTCGACGACCTCGAGCAGGGCCTCGAGGTGATCAACGCGTACGCCGCCGAGCACCTCGAGATCCAGACCGTCGACGCTGCCGCCTGGGCCGCCCGGGTGCGCAACGCCGGCGCCATCTTCGTCGGCGCCCACGCGCCGGTCAGCCTCGGCGACTACTGCGCCGGCTCCAATCACGTGCTGCCGACCGGCGGCTGCGCCTGCCACTCCTCGGGTCTGTCGGTGCGGGCCTTCACCAAGTCCATCCACGTCGTCGACTACACCCGGGAGGCGCTTGCCGCGGTCGCCGACCACGTGGTCACGCTCGCCGAGGCCGAGGACCTGCCCGGTCACGGGGCTGCGGTGCGGGTGCGGTTCGCCGACGGCTCCGCCGGCTGATGTTCCCCCCGATCCGGGAGGAGCTGCGCGGCCTGGAGCCGTACGGCGCCCCGCAGCTCGACGTGCCCGTCCAGCTCAACGTCAACGAGAACCCCTACGGTCCCTCGCCCGCCTGCATCGCCGACATCGCGACCTCGGTCGCGCACGCCGCGACGACGCTCAACCGCTATCCGGACCGCGAGTTCATCGAGCTCCGCGCCGGCCTGGCGACCTACCTGTCGCGCGACACTCCGCACGGGATCGTGCCCGCCCAGGTGTGGGCCGCCAACGGGTCCAACGAGGTGATGCTCCAGCTGCTGCAGGCCTTCGGCGGCCCCGGGCGGACGGCGCTGAGCTTCGCGCCGACGTACTCGATGTATCCCGAGTACGCCCGGGACACGGTGACCGCCTGGGTCCAGGGGCGTCGTGCGGACGACTTCTCGCTCGACCTCGACGCAGCTCGGGAGCTGGTCGAGCGGGAGCGGCCCAGCGTCGTGCTGCTGCCCAGCCCGAACAACCCCACCGGCACCGCGCTGCCGCCGGAGGCGGTCGCGATGCTGTGCGACGCGGTGGGAGAGAGCGGGCTGCTGGTCGTCGACGAGGCGTACGGCGAGTTCCGCCGAGCCGGCACGCCGAGCGCGCTCGAGCTGCTGCCCGAGCACCGCAATCTGGTCGTCAGCCGCACCATGAGCAAGGCCTTCGCCGGTGCCGGACTGCGGCTGGGCTACCTCGCCGCCGACCCCGCGATCTGCGACGCGATCCGCGTCGTGCGCCTGCCCTACCACCTCTCCTCGGTCACCCAGGCGACCGCGCTCGCTGCGCTGCGCCACACCGACGAGCTGCTCGGACAGGTCGACCGGCTGCGCGCTGAGCGCGACCGCACGGTCGAGTGGCTGCGCGGGCAGGGACTGGCCGTGGCCGACAGCGACGCCAATTTCTGTTTGTTCGGCACGTTCGCGGACCGTCATGCTGTCTGGCAGGGTCTGCTCGACCGGGGCGTGCTGATCCGCGAGGTCGGCCCGGACGGGTGGCTCCGGGTCTCGATCGGCACGACCGAGGAGATGACGGCGTTCCGGGACGCCCTGACGCAGGTGCTGGCCGAGCAGTCATGAACCACCACACGGAAGAGAGCACGCCATGAGCAGGACAGCGCGGATCGAGCGCCAGACGAGCGAGTCGAAGGTGCTCGTCGAGGTCGACCTCGACGGCTCGGGTCGTCACGACATCTCCACCGGCGTCGGCTTCTACGACCACATGCTCACCGCGTTCGCGCGCCACTCCCTGGTCGACCTCACGGTCCAGGTCGAGGGCGACGTGCACATCGACGCCCACCACACGGTCGAGGACGCGGCGATCGCGCTCGGCCAGGCGCTGCGCGCCGCTCTCGGCGACAAGATCGGCATCCGCCGCTTCGGCGACGCGACCGTCCCCCTCGACGAGGCGCTGGTCCAGGCCGTCGTCGACGTCTCCGGTCGCCCCTACTGCGTGCACACCGGCGAGCCCGCGGGCCAGGAGTACGTCGTGCTCGGCGGCTCCGGCGTCGGCTACCTCGGATCGCTGACGCGCCACGTCTTCGAGACGATCGCCTTCCACGGCCACCTCGCCCTGCACGTGCGGGTGCTGTCGGGTCGCGAGCCGCACCACATCGTCGAGACCCAGTTCAAGGCGTTCGCCCGGGCCTTCCGCGACGCCGTCGCGATCGACCCGCGCGAGAGCGGCATCCCCTCGACCAAGGGCGCCCTCTGAACGCCGCAGGACCCCGCACCAGCCGCAGGCCGAGCGGGCCGGTGCCGAGGTCACCCTGACCGGCGACCTGGCGACGGCGATGGAGGCCGACGGACTGCTGGTGCCGGGTGTCGGGGCCTACGCCGCCTGCATGGCCGGCCTGCGCGAGATCCACGGCCCGCGGCTGATCGCCCGGCGGCTCTCGGGTGGACGGCCGGTGCTGGGGATCTGCGTCGGCATGCAGGTGCTCTTCGAGCGCGGTGTCGAGCACGGCGTGGAGACCGACGGCTGCGACGAGTGGCCCGGGGTCGTCGAGCGGCTCCAGGCGCCGGTCGTGCCGCACATGGGGTGGAACACCGTCGAGGTGCCGAGCGGGACCAGCCTCTTCGCCGGGGTCGAGGACCAGCGCTTCTACTTCGTGCACTCCTACGGCGTGCGCGACTGGAGTCTGGTGACCAACAGCCGCACCCGCGCCCCGCTCGTCACCTGGGCCGAGCACGGCGGCGACCGCTTCGTCGCCGCCGTCGAGAACGGCCCGCTCACGGCCACCCAGTTCCACCCCGAGAAGTCCGGCGACGCCGGAGCAGCGCTGCTGCGCAACTGGGTGCTGGGACTGTGATCCGGTGAGCAAGGAGCGGGCCCGGCGGCGCGAGGCACGCGAGCGCGAGGCCGCGATCGTGGCCGCCTCCCGAGCGGCCGAGGCCGAGCGGCGCGAGCGGCGAGCGGCGCGCAGCCGCGCCCTCACCGGCTGGCTGCCTCGGCGTACGCCCCGGCCCACGGGCATCCTCGCCGAGCGGCGGCGCAAGCAGCTCGGTGCGACCGTCGCCGTCTTGGTCGTCCTCAACGTGCTCGCCTGGACCCTGGCCGACCCCGCCGTCGCCGCCCTGCTCACGGTCGCCACCCCGCTCGCCGCACCCGTCCTCCACACCCTGCTCTTCCGCCGGGCCTGACCCACCGATCACGAAGATGAGACCCATGACCTACCTCGAGCTCCTCCCCGCCGTCGACATCACCGAGGGCCGCGCTGTCCAGCTCACCCAGGGCATCGCCGGCTCCGAGCGGATGTACGGCGACCCGGTGGCCGCCGCCAAGCGCTGGCAGGACGCCGGCGCCGAGTGGCTGCACCTGGTCGACCTCGACGCGGCGTTCGGCCGCGGCAGCAACCGTGAGCTCCAGGCAGAGATCGTCGGGGCCCTCGACATCAAGGTCGAGATGAGCGGAGGCATCCGCGACGACGAGTCGCTCGAGGCCGCGCTGGCGACCGGCTGCCGGCGGGTCAACATCGGCACCGCCGCCCTGGAGCAGCCGGAGTGGTGCGCCAAGATCATCGCCGAGCACGGCGACCGGGTCGCCATCGGTCTCGACGTGCGCGGGCGCACGCTCGCCGCCCGCGGCTGGACCCGCGACGGCGGCGACCTCTACGACGTGCTGGCCCGCCTGGACGCCGAAGGGTGTGCTCGCTACGTCGTCACCGACGTCAACAAGGACGGCATGCTCCAGGGCCCGAACCTGCAGCTGCTGCGCGAGGTCTGCGCCGTGACCGACAGGCCGGTCGTGGCATCGGGCGGGATCACCGAGCTGGCGGACCTGGAGGCGCTGATGGGCCTGGTCGGGTCCGGCGTCGAGGGTGCGATCGTCGGCACGGCGCTCTACGAGGGTCGCTTCACCCTCGAGGACGCCCTGGCCCTGACGCTGCCGGAGCAGCGATGAGCCTCGCCGTCCGGGTCATCGCGTGCCTGGACGTCGACGGCGGTCGCGTCGTCAAGGGCATCAACTTCCAGGAGCTCCGCGACGCGGGCGACCCGGTCGAGCTGGCTCGTGCCTACGACGCCGAGGGCGCGGACGAGCTCACGTTCCTCGACATCTCGGCCTCCCACGAGGGTCGGGCCACCACCATGGAGATCGTCTCGCGCACGGCCGAGGAGGTCTTCATCCCGCTCACGGTCGGCGGAGGAGTGTCCTCGATCGCCGACGTCGACCGGCTGCTGCGGGCCGGCGCCGACAAGATCGCGGTCAACACCGCGGCGATCCGCCGACCGGAGCTGGTCGCCGAGATCGCCGACCGGTTCGGCAACCAGGTGCTCGTGCTCTCGGTCGACGCCCGTCGCGCCCCTGGCACCGACTCCGGCTTCGAGGTTACGACCCACGGAGGTCGCGAGTCCGCCGGGATCGACGCGATCGCCTGGGCGGTGCGGGCCGCCGAGCTGGGTGCGGGCGAGATCCTGCTCAACGCCATGGACGCCGACGGCACCCAGGACGGCTTCGACCTCGAGCTGATCCGCGCCGTACGCCGCGAGGTGTCGATCCCGGTCATCGCCTCGGGTGGTGCGGGTGCCACCGAGCACTTCGCCCCGGCCGTCGACGCAGGTGCCGACGCCGTGCTGGCGGCCACCGTCTTCCACTTCGGCACCCTGCGGATCGCCGACGTCAAGCAGTCCCTGTCGGCCGCCGGCCACCCGGTGCGCTGACCCCGCCGACGCAGGTCACGGGACCAGGAGGGTGAGGGGCACGTCGTAGAGCCGGCGGAGCTCGGGGTGGGAGACGACGACGGTGTCCTCCACGGCCACGAGGTCGACGTTCTCCCGCACGGCGCCGCCCGAGTCCAGCACCACGGGCGCGCCGGCTTCGCGGGTCGCGGCGTCGATCGCGACCACGGTCGGGCCGACCTGGCCCACTGCGAGGACGGTGTCGCCGAGGGTGAACACGGCGTCAGCCCCGTCGAGCGGCACGGTGACGACCACCCGGTCGCGCGCCACGTCGACGCCGTAGACAGCATCCGAGGTCGTGCACGCCACCCAGAGCAGCCCGCCGGCGAAGGTCACCCCTTGGGGTCCGAAGCAGTCCGGGAGTGAGAGGTCGCGGCGGTCGGTCGGCGCGGGACAGCTGGCGGCGCACGGCGCGACGGTGAAGACGGTGACCGTGCCGGCGACGAACGCGCTCACGGCGATGTGTCGGCCCTCGCGCGTGACCAGCCGGGGACCGTCGGCGACCGGCACGGTGCGCCGGCGCTGCCCGGTCGCGGCATCGATCTCGAGGATCCGGTCGCCGGCCTGGTCGACGATCCACAGGCTGCTCCCGTCGGCCACCAGGCCCTCCGGCTCGCTGCCGCGAGGCAGCCGGACGGTGCGGGTGATCTCGTCGGTGTCGGGATCGATCTGCGCGACCGCGCCGTCTCGGATGAGGCTCACCCACACCCCCGACGCCGTCTGGGCCAGCCGCAGGGGAGTCGACCCGACCGGCACCTGGACCCCGCCCTCCGTGCGCACCGCGTCCGCGAGCGGCAGGGTCGCCCAGACCTCGTCACCGACGCGGAGCAGCCCGACCGGCGACTCCTCGAGCTGGGTCACGTCCACCCCGTCGGGCGCGACCGCGGCCGAGGACGCCGACGCCGACGGTGTCGCTGCGGGCGGGCTGCTGTCGGTGTCGCCGGCACAGGCCGACACGGTGGTCGCCACGAGCAGCGCCAGGCCCATCAGCGTCGTGCCACGCAGGATTCGCATGCGCGACGGTATCGGCGTACACCTCTCCTGACGAGGCGTCAGGGCGCGCGGGGAATACGCTGCCCGGTCGGGGAGGTTCGGCCCCCGGCGCAACAGGGTGCGAGACGACGGGACGGCGACGGGTGACGGAGCAGGCACGGGCCTCCACGACCAAGGACGGGTTCGCCGTCCTGTGGGTCGCGATCAAGCGCGAGCCGGTCATCTTCACGCTCTCGACGGTCGGCAGCCTGCTCTTCGGCGCCCTGACGGTCGCCGACGCGTGGGTGCTCGGCTGGTCGACCGATCACGTGGTGCTGCCGGCGTTCCGTGACGGCGAGATCGACGCGAGCCTGCTCTGGGCGATCCTGGCGCTCTTCCTCGGCGTCGCGATCCTGCGGGCGGTCGGCATCGTGGCGCGGCGCCTCGGCGCCGGGATCATGCAGTACCGCATGCAGGCCCACTCGCGCCGCGCGGTCACCCGCCAGTACCTCTCGCTGCCGATGGAGTGGCACCAGCGCCATCCCACCGGCCAGCTGCTCTCCAACGCCAACTCCGACGTCGAGGCCGCCTGGGGCCCGATCGCGCCGCTCCCGATGGCGGTCGGCACCGTCGCGATGATGGTGATCGCGGTCGTCCAGATGCTCGTCGCGGACCTGGTGCTCGCGGTCGTCGGCCTGCTGATCTTCCCGTGCGTCATCGCCGCCAACGTCGCCTTCCAACGACTCGCCTCCCCGCTGATGACCCGGGCCCAGCAGCTGCGGGCGGAGGTCAGCGAGATCGCCCACGAGTCCTTCGACGGCGCGATGGTCGTCAAGACGCTGGGCCGCGAGCCGGAGGAGACGGCCCGCTTCGCGGCCAGGGCCGAGGAGCTGCGCGACGTCAACATCCGCGCCGGGCGCATCCGTGCGGCGTTCGACCCCACGCTGGCTGCGCTGCCCAATCTCGGTGTGCTGATCGTGCTGGCCGTCGGCGCCGAGCGGGTGCTCAGCGGCGCCACCGATGCGGGCGACGTCGTCACGGTCGCCTACCTGCTGACCATCGTGTCGTTCCCGATCCGCTCGATCGGCTGGCTGCTGGGGGAGTTCCCGCGCAGCGTCGTCGGCTTCCGCCGGGTCTCGTCGGTCCTCGAGGCGACCGGCGACATGGCCTACGGCGAGCGCCGGACCGATCCCGCGGGCCAGGGAGCGCGCCTGAGCGTCGAGCACCTCGCCTATGCGTACGACGCCGAGCAGCCCGTGCTGGCCGACGTCACCTTCACCGTCGAGCCCGGTCGCACGGTCGCCCTGGTCGGCGCGACGGCCTCGGGCAAGAGCACGCTCACCGCGCTGGTCTCGCGGCTCGTCGACCCCGACGCCGGTCGGATCGCCCTCGACGGCACCGACCTGCGCGAGCTGGCCCGCGGCGAGCTCGCTCGCTCGGTGGCTCTGGTGCCCCAGACGGCGTTCCTCTTCGACGACACGGTCCGCGGCAACGTCACGCTCGGCGCCGACGTCAGCGACGAGGCCGTGTGGGAGGCGCTGCGCGCAGCACAGGCCGACGGCTTCGTCGCCGCCCTGCCCGACGGCCTCGACGCGCGGCTCGGCGAGCGCGGCACGTCGCTCTCCGGTGGGCAGCGCCAGCGCATCTCGCTGGCCCGCGCGCTGGTGCGCCGTCCCCGCCTGATGGTGCTCGACGACGCGACCTCGGCCGTCGACCCCGAGGTCGAGGCGCGGATCCTGGCCGCCCTGCGCGCGGGGGCGGGTGGCGCCAGCCTCCTGGTGGTCGCCTACCGCAAGGCCACGATCAGCCTGGCCGACGAGGTGGTCCACCTCGAGGACGGCCGGGTCGCCGACCGGGGCACCCACGCCGAGCTGCTCGGCCGCAGCCCGGCGTACGCGCGCCTGGTCAACGCCTACGAGCAGCAGCCCGAGCTGAGCGGGGGCCACGCATGAGCACGACGCAGACCGACCCGTCGGCCTCCGGCACGGTGCTCGACAGCGGCGAAGAGATCGGGGCGCTGGCGACGATCCGCCGCGGCGTCCACTTCTCGCCCGAGCTGACCGAGGGCATCGGCCGCACATTGCTCCTGGCCGTCATCGCGTCGGTCGGCCAGGTGGTCGTGCCGGTCGCGGTCCAGCAGGCGCTCGATCGCGGCATCAACGCCGACGGCGGACCCGACGTCTCGTTCACGGTGTGGGTCGGCCTCGCTGCCGCCGCGGCGATCGTGCTCACCAGCTGGGCGTCGTTCGCCATGACCAGCCGCCTCTTCACCACCGCCGAGCGCGGTCTGGCGACGCTGCGGATCAAGGCCTTCCGGCACGTGCACGACCTCCCGCTCCTCACGCAGAACACCGAGCGGCGCGGCGCGCTGGTCTCGCGCGTGACCAGCGACGTCGACCAGGTCAGCCAGTTCCTGGTCTTCGGCGGTCTGCTCTTCGTGGTCAGCGTCGGCCAGGTCGTCATCGCGACGATCGTGATGCTGTTCTACAGCTGGCAGCTCGCCGTGGTCGTGTGGCTGTGCTTCGCGCCGCTGTTCCTCTCGCTGCGGTTCTTCCAGCGCAAGCTCTCCGAC
>WLIH01000130.1 GCA_009702305.1 Actinomycetota bacterium
CCGGCCGACGAGCGTGAGTTCGTCCGCCGCCTCGAGCTCAAGGGCATCCCGACGACCGTGCGGGACACCCGCGGCCGGGAGATCGACGGCGCCTGCGGTCAACTGGCGGCCTCTGAGTAGGTTCTGACGGTCTTCAGCGGAGCGGTTCTCGGGGGAGGAATCACTCCGGCCCGGTGGCCAGTGCGTGTGAACTTGGCTGCAGGTCGGGTTGATTCGGATGAAGGTGGTGTAGCGACCCAGGGGCGGAAGCTTGGTCTCGACTATGGCGTGCGCGCTTGTTCACGTCTCCGACGAGTGCTTGCTGGCCGTCTCAGTGGAATCTTCGGTAGCCGAATCACCAGGAAGCGCCGCAGGGGTCGCAGCCCAACTGGCAAGCAACGCGAGCGCGTCCTGACTCGGGGAACTCGGCTCCGCGGTGTAGATCAGCAGGCTCTGATCGGTGTCCCCAGGCAACGGCATCGACTCGAACTGGATGTCCAAGTCGCCGACGACCGGGTGGTGCAACAGTTTGGTACCACTGGTGTGTACCTGGACGTCATGCGCGGCCCATCGGACCCGGAACTCGTCACTACGGGTCGAGAGCTCCCCAACGAGGTCGGTGAGGTTCTTGTTGAAGGGGTCCCGCCCGGCCTCGGCGCGCAGGATCGCGACGGTATCGGTCGCGACCTTGTGCCAGTCCCGGAAGAACGTTGTTGCACCCGGGTCGAGGAACACGAACCTGGTCATGTTCGGCGGGCTCATTTCGTAGACCGGCGACATCAGGACCTGCCCCAGCCGGTTGGCAGCCAAGATGTCTCCTCGACTGTTGAGCACGAAGGCCGCTGAACCGAGCATCGAGTCCAAGATCCTCTGCACCGTGGTGCGGACCCGTTGCTGCCCGGGCCGGCGTCGCGGCTGGCGTTTGGTTCCAGCGGTGCGAATGAGTCGCACAAGGTGCTCACGTTCAACGCCGTCGAGCTGCAACGCCCGGGCAATGGCCTCGACCACGCTCTCAGAGACACCCGTGGCATTGCCCCGTTCGAGCCGGGTGTAGTACTCGCTGGAGATCCCCGCGAGCAAGGCGACCTCCTCACGGCGCAGACCTGCCACCCGACGACGCCCACCGCCGTAGTCCGGCAGACCAGCCTGTGCGGGGGTGATCCGGGCACGCCGAGTGCTGAGGAACTCCTTGATCTCCGATCGCAAGTCACCCCTCGCGACAGGGTCGTTCGATTCGGCCATACCCCCACTGTACGAACCTTCAGGCGCCCGCGGGGGTCCCTGCCAGTGACCCCCTCGACAGGGTCTCCCGCACCCGCACGCGGCCTGGTTCTGTAGTTGGGGCGATCGTGACACGGCGGTTGCCAGACGAGAGAAGGAGTGAGCTCGCATGAGCGAGAAGAAGGTTTGGTTCATCACCGGGGCAGGTCGTGGTCTGGGCGTCGACATCACACGGTCAGCCCTGGCAGCCGGGCACGCGGTGGTCGCTACCGCCCGCAATACCGACTCCATCACCACCGCTCTCGGTGAGCACGACGCCCTCCTTGTCGTCCAGCTCGACGTGACCAACGAGGCCGAAGCCGCCGTTGCAGTGCAGGCAGCGGTCGAACGGTTCGGCCGCGTCGACGTGCTCGTCAACAACGCCGGAAGCTTCAAAGCCGGGTTCTTCGAGGAGATCACCCCTGAGGACTTCCGCTCCCAGATCGAGACCACCCTGTTCGGACCCGTCAACCTCACCCGCGCCGCACTTCCCACGATGCGCGCCCAGCGCAGCGGACTGGTCATCACCATCTCCTCGACCGCAGGGATCAACGCCGCCGGCGACTTCATGACCCCCTACGCGGCCTCCAAGTTCGGAGTCGAAGGATTCATGGAGAGCCTGACCTCCGAGATCACACCGTTCGGCATCGACACGATGCTCGTCGAACCCGGCTTCTTCCGCACCGAGCTTCTCAGCCCCCAGTCGACCCAGTACGCCGTCCCGACGATCGAGGACTACGCCGAACGGTCCGCGGCGACCACGGCAGCGTGGCAAGGAATGGACGGCCAGCAGGCCGGCGATCCCGCGAAGCTCGCTGACGCTCTCGTACAGCTCGCGGACTCCGATCAGCCCCCGCTGCGCTTCGTCGCCGGAAGCGACGCGGTCGGAGCCGTCGAGGAGAAAGCCCGCCTCCTGCTCGCCCAGGCAGACGCGCACCGCGAACTGTCCGCCACCCTGGCGCACGACAACACCTGATCCCTCATCTCGTAGACCGGAGCACCAGGAGTCCCGATGCCACTGACCCGCGAGTGCGAACCCAGCACCTACCCCGACGCACGAGATCAGGTGAAGCTGTTCGAGGACACCAACGGCGCCGAAGGCCAGACGCATCGAGTGAACTAAGGGTGCATGTTAAGAGCGGATGATCCCGCTCAACCCGACGCCCGGCTCGAAGTGGACCGCCTCGCATCCGGCCGACGAGCGTGAGTTCGTCCGCCGCCTCGAGCTCAAGGGCATCCCGACGACCGTGCGGGACACCCGCGGCCGGGAGATCGACGGCGCCTGCGGCCAGCTCGCCGCGTCGGAGTAGCCGCCGCCCCGATAGTCCGTCACGAAATGGTCGTCCTGGATGCGTCGGGACGACCACTTCGTGACGGAGTATCCCCGCCGCAGGCGTCTCGTGACATTCACGTGGCGGTCACCTGGGGTGGGGCCGGCGTTGCCGGCGCGTCCCTAGCGTCCGAGGCATGAGCAACGTGCACGACCTGCCGCGCAGCTCCGACCGTCTCCGGGTGCTGGTGGTGGCGGAGTCGTTCCTGCCCCAGGTCAACGGCGTCACCAACTCCGTACGCCGGGTGCTGGAGCACCTCGAGGCCGAGGGCCACGTGGCCGAGCTGGTCGCCCCGACGGGCCCGTCGTCCTACGCCGGCTTCGCGGTGACCCACGCCCGCGGGGCCAACCTGCCCTTCTACCGGGACTTCCGGATCGGCATCGAGACCCGGCGCCGGCTGCGAGCGGTGATGGTGCGGATGCGTCCCGATGTCGTGCACATCGCCTCACCGGCGACGCTCGGCTACCAGGCGGCGCGCGCGGCGGCCGACCTCGGCATCCCGACGGTGGCGATCTACCAGACCGACCTGGTCGGCTTCGCCGAGCGCTACGCCATCGCCGGCGGCGCTCGCGCCATGTCGGCCCTCACACGTCGCATCCACGCTCGGGTCGACCGGACGCTTGCCCCGTCGTCGGCGAGTCTGCGCCAGCTCGCGGAGCTCGGTGTCCCGCGTACGTCGCTGTGGCCGCGTGGCGTCGACCTCGTCGCCTTCCATCCGTCGCGTCGTGACGACCGGCTGCGGCGGGCGATCGCCCCCGAGGGCCAGCTGATCGTGGGGTACGTCGGACGCCTGGCGCCGGAGAAGGAGCTCGGACTGCTCACGGTGCTCGACGCCGACCCGCGCTACGCCGTCGTGGTCGTCGGCGGCGGACCGGAGGAGCAGCGGCTGCGCGAGCTGCTGCCGCGCACCCGCTTCCTCGGCGTGCTGCACGGCGACGAGCTCGGAGCGGCGTACGCCTCCCTCGACGTCTTCGTGCACACGGGCCGCCACGAGACCTACTGCCAGTCGGCCCAGGAGGCGCTGGCGTCCGGGGTGCCGGTGGTGGCGCCCCGCAGCGGCGGACCGGTCGACGTCGTCGACGACGGTGTCGCCGGACTGCTCTACGAGCCGGGCGACGCGGCCGCGCTGGCGGCGTACGTCGACGGCCTGGCCCGCGACCCCCTGGCCCGTCGACGGATGGGGCTGGCCGCCCGCCGCAGTGTCGCGGGTCGTTCGTGGCGCTCGGTCAACGACGCGCTGATCGAGCACTACCGCGAGGTGATCGGCGCGACCACCGTCGAGGCGACCCGCGCCGCCGGCTGAGTCAGCCGATCAGGGCGGCGGCCTCCTCGACCGTCTCGACCAGGTGCACGTGCTGCTCCATCGGGCGGCCGCGGGCCAGCGCCTGCAGCAATGGCCAGGCCGGCAGCTCCTCGGTCCAGTGCGACCGGCCGACGAGCACCATCGGGGCGGTCGTGGACTCGTCGGCGTAGTAGTTCTCGCAGGCGTCCTGGAAGATCTCCTGCACCGTGCCGCCCGCTCCGGGCAGGAACACGATGCCGGCGTCGCACACCTCCAGCAGGATCGCCTCCCGGGTGGCGTTGCGGAGGTACTTCGCGATCGCGGTGGCGAACAGGTTCGGCGGCTCGTGGCCGTAGTGCCAGGTCGGGATGCCGAGGGTCTGCGTCGGTCGCGTCGACTGACCGAGCACCTGCCGGGCGGCCGCCGCCCACGCGTCCACCGACGGCCGGAAGGACGGCACCCGCGCCAGCCGGGTGAGCGCGTCGGCGAGAGCGTCCGCGGGTTGGTGCGCGAGCCTGGCGCCGAGGTTGGCTGCCTCCATCGCCCCCGGGCCGCCGCCCGTCGCGACCGTGCGACGCTCACCCAGCAGCCGCCCGAGGCGGGCCGCGTCGGCGTAGGCGCGCCGTCCGCGCTCCAGCGCGTGCCCGCCCATCACGCCGCACAGGTGCCGCTCGGCGACCCAGGCCTCGAGAGCCTGATCGATGGCGTGGTCGTGCAGCGCCCGCGCCAGGGCGTCGTCGGGGCAGCGGGTCTGCTCGGCCCACGCGTAGACCCGGGCGTCGAGGCTGTCGGCGTAGCGGGGCGCGTCGTAGAGCTCGTCGGCGGTGTAGAGGCCGGCGCGTCGTACGTCGACGGGCACGTCGTCCAGGCCGCTGCCCATCGCCGCGGCCGCCTGTCGACGGCTGCGGCCCGAGACCTCGTCGTGGCGGACCCGGCCGCGCGTGCGTGTCACGAGCCGAACCTACGCCGAGCCGGGGCGCCATTGCCGCCCGGCTCGGCGTCCGGTCAGAACGCGTGCGCCATCAGCTCGCCGAAGAGCTCCTGCTCGTCGACCTCGAGACCTCGGGCTCGGAACCACGTGCACATGTTGGTGCAGTCACGCATCAGGTAGTCCATGCCGTTGGCGTTGCCGACCAGGTCGACGATCTGGGGCAGGTCGATGATCACCAGTCGCTCGCCGGCGGCCAGGGTGTTGTAGGGCGACAGGTCGCCGTGCACGATCCCGGCCTGGACGAGGGTGGCCATCGCATCGCGCAGCTGGTCGTAGTACGACGCGAGCAGGTCCGGCTCGGGCCGGGTCTGAGCGAGCCGGGGAGCGGTCTCGCCGTCGTGGGTGATCCACTCCATCAGGATCTCGGTCCCGTCGATCTGCACCGGGTAGGGGACCGGCAGTCCGAGCTCGTGGCAGCGCTTGAGGGCGTCCCACTCCGAGATCGCCCACTCGCCGGCGGCGACGATCTTGCCCCACGTGCTGCCCTTCTTCAGGGCCCGCTCGTCGCGCGAGCGCTTCATGCTGCGGCCCTCGGTGTACGACGCGGCGCGGTGGAAGGTGCGGTGCTCGGTGCTGCGGTAGCGCTTCGCGACCATCACCACCGACTCGCCGACGGCGTCCGAGCCGGGCACGGCGCGCTCGAGGAGGAACGCGTCCGCCTCCTTGCCGGTCTTGAGGATGCCGAGGTCGGTGTCGACGGCGCCCTGGGAGGTCACGACCCAGTCGGGCCGGGGCTCGGGGCCGCGTGAGAGCGGCTCGACGCTGAGCCAGGTCGACCAGCGCTGGCCGTCGTCGAGGTCGTCGAGCGCCTCGAAGCTGAAGACGAAGGTCGGATCGAGGTCGAGCGGGGTGTTACGAGAGATGTCCTGCGACATGGGTGAGAGTGCTCCATCGAAAGGTGAGGTGGTGGTCTGCGGACAGGCCAGCGACAGTCATGGACATGTCACGCTCCTCTCGACGGTGGGCACGTGAACGGCGCCCGGCTCCGACCATGGTGGGGGTCGGAGCCGGGCGCCGCAAGCGGTTTTCGCTCAGCAGACCGAGTCGGTCGGTCTCGGGTTGGTCAGCCCGAACGCCGGGCGCAGCGCCAGCCCGGCGAAGGTCCCGACGATCGCCATCACGCCCCACAGCCAGCCGTGCAGGCTGAAGGATGCGATGCCGCCGAAGT
Organism: Actinomycetota bacterium; assembly: GCA_009702305.1. Lineage (GTDB taxonomy): Bacteria > Actinomycetota > Actinomycetes > Propionibacteriales > Nocardioidaceae > Nocardioides. The sequence goes on from WLIH01000130.1 coordinate 6,012, forward strand.
ACGCCCCGATGTTGCAGCCGAACGCGATCCGGGCGCCGTAGCCCATCAGGATCCCGCCGATGGCCGCACCGAGCGCGAGGCGGCCGGGGATCTTGCGGTGCGCGATCCACGACCCTGCCGCCGCCGAGGCGATCAGCGCGCCGAGGATGATGCCGAGGTCCATCACCGAGGTCTTCTCGGCGAGCACCCCGGCGTTGTACTTCGCCGCGTTGGCCGGATCGGACCAGAAGGTCCACGACGTGACGTCGACGCCGACAAGGTCGAGCAGCTTCGAGCCCCACAACGAGAAGGCGAAGGTGACGCCCCACGCGCCCCCGGAGACCAGCAGGGTCAGGGCGTTGAGGCCGGCGAGGAGGAGGGCGCCGACCCACAGCGGCCACGAGCCGCGCACCACCCGGGCGGCGCCGCGCACGACGGGCGCGCTCTCCACTGGCGGCACGCTGCCGCGGCGCGCGATGAGGTACGTCGCCGCGACCACGGCGCCCATCACCGCGAGGGAGATCGCCCAGGCTCCGAGGTAGCCGGCCGGGGTGTCGGCCAGCGACACCGGCGCGTGCGCCGGCAGGTCGTTGGTCCACCACGGGAAGTGGTAGGCGCCGACGGTCGACCCGACGATGAAGCCGGCGAGCGTGATCAGGATCGCCGACTGACCGGATCCGATCGCGAAGAGCGTGCCGGACGCACACGATCCGCCGAGCTGCATCCCGACCCCGAAGAGGAAGGAGCCGACGAAGAGCCCGAAACCGATCGGCGCCAGCGTCGGGGCCGGCACGGCGTCGCCGAAGGCCAGGCCGTTGGCCAGGATCGGCGCGAAGAGCGTGCACGCGACCGCGAGCATCAGCATGTGGGCGCGCAGTGCGTGCCCCTGGCGCACGGCGACCAGCTGGCGCCACGCCGAGGTGAACCCGAAGCGGGAGTGGAAGAGCACGAATCCCAGGGCCACCCCGATGGCGAAGAGGATCGCGGGTGTCTGGCCGGAGCGCTGGTGGATGACGGCGCCGAGAGCGGCGGCGCCGAGCACACCGGCGATGACGATGCCGGCCTGCGGGGGCGCGCTCTGCTCGGCCGGCACCGATGCCGACGCATCGGCCCGTCGTTGGGTCGGGTGGGGGGAGCGTTGAAGGATGGACATGCGTGCCTTCTTTCTAACGGTTCGAGCTGGCCCGAGCCAGCCCGACGGGGGTGACGGTGCCGCCGGGGAACCACGCGACCTC